>NZ_JAMPKN010000046.1:0-27043 GCF_039962155.1 Trichocoleus desertorum AS-A10
TGTCGAGAAACCGCACGAACTCCACCGATATTTCATTGAGCGTCAGAATTAGGCCCATACCACCAAGCCGTCTGGACTTGGTAGCGTTCCCTCGACTCAGAGGCTAGGATTTGTACTGCTTACATTTAAAACACTCTGTAGTTTTTGAGAGTCAAAACCATATGAGCGGCCAAGTTAATGCTGTTATGCCTGCTATTTTGGGAATGACTATGGCAGCAATATGGATTGCGTACAAGCTAGGTATTCTTGAGCAAATCAATAAAATTGACAGAAGGGGGATTGTTTTACCATCACTCTTCTTCCTTGTATCTCCGTTCTTATTTCAAACTATTTTTGATACTCAGGAATTAGATGCGATCAAGCCATTATTACCCCTACTGACATTTATGTGGGGTGCGGAAAATGAGCGCAGAAAGACTATAAAAAAAGAAGATTTGCTAATTGAATCTCTAAAAGTAGAACTTGAGAACAATTTTGATATCTTGGCCAGCAACTCAAGAGATGCAATGGTATTCCTGGAATACATTTATGCAGGAAAACTAGATACGGCAAGAAACATAATTACAACGCCTCTAGATCTTATTCAAGATCAGTGCCTGAATTTGATTCAGGCTAATCCTCCTGTAAGGCTTTTAGAAGAAGGTGCTTTGAGGAATATTGTAAGTTTTATGAAAATTGCGAATCAAGTTAATAGAGAGATTAACGAAAAAAGCTCTAGCACGCCAGATGAGGCATTGGAAGCCTACTGCCATAGAATTTTGTCAGCAAACACAAATCTGTTTCAATGCCTGAAATCACTATTTATTCAACTTAAAATTAAGTCAGATGAAGAAGCAGAACTGATATTTTCTCAGCAGCTTTCAAAGATTGACACTTATTTTTATACATTAGTCGATAGGGCTAAACGCGACCGCCTCTCTTGAAAACGATCGCCCAAGGGTTTGAATAATGATCAGACCCCACAACTTTTCCCCAATTGGGGAAACCATTAAGCCAATCCCGCACCCACTGCACCCTGATAGGCGATATCGCTTAGGATGCTGCCAGCATCACTCACAGGCTGAGGGCTAGAGACGTACAGGTTTTCAACCCGTGGCTTGAGTAGAAGCTGAGCAATCTTATCTAGTCGTTGCTCCACACCCGAAACCGCAGTCCGTAGGTTTTCACCAACGCCACCCTTGCTGCTCAGCTCAGGTGCTGAGGTGGTTGGGATATTGACTGGTTGAGTGGTTGGGATTTGTGGGCTAGTGCGGCCAATCGAAGGATCGATACCCTCAGAAGCTCGAATGGTTGGGAGCGTCGGAAGGCTGCGACCACTGCGTGAACCACTGCGAGGGGCGAATGTTTTGCGACCACTGCGAGGTCTCTTGCCGATCGCCTCTGCCAAGGTCAAACCGCGATCGCTCTCTCTGGACTCCTCATCCGTATTGAAGTTAATCCGCTCTGCCTGTTGCTTAGCACCTTGAGCCTGTAGAGCATTGCCCGCAAGTTCATCCTGCAAGCCAAGACTGCTCTGGGCATTGGCGAAACGGCGATCGCTCAGGTTTACTTCCCGGTCAGCCAACTTCACCTTCGCCTCGGCCTCAGCAATCTTGGTGCTGTCGCCAGACTTCTTAGCAATTTCTAGGTTGCTCTGGGCCTCCGCCTTGTTACCCTGTGCCCGTAACTGAGCAATTTCAGCTTCAAATAAAACGTTTTGGGCTGCAATCTTCTGGCGCTGCAAGTCAATTTCCAGTGACCGACGCTGGAATTCCTGTTCAGCCAGCAGAGCCTGCAACTTCTTGGAAGCAATCGAATCTTCTAGTTGCTGCTTGCGCTGGAGGATGTCGAGTTCGCTGCCTTTCGGGTTGAAACCCTCAGACCTGAGTTGTCGTTCTGCTTCCTTGCGAACTGTGGGGTCTAACTTCTTGTCATTGAGCTTCTGACGCAGACCTAAAGAGCGATCGAAACCTTTGAGCTGAGAATTATCCTGAGCCACCCCAACTTCAGCCAATGCTTTGTTGAGCCCGTTCCGACTTTCCAGTAACTTCGATTGAGCATCGAGGGAGCTAAGGAGTAGGTCATTGGCATCTTTCTCAGACTGGACGCTGGCGATCGCCTCTTCAGATGCCCGTTTCTGAGCCGCAGCCCGCTCCTCAATCGCTCGGATTTCCTGCTCTCTAGCGTTTAAGAACAGCTCTTTCTCGGTGTCGATCTGCTGGCGTTGTAGGTCCGCAATCTGCTGAGCTAATCCCCGCTTCTTATCCGCCGCTGCTTGGTCCTTCTGGCCTAGCGATCGGTCAGAGTCTTCTTGGCAGCATCAATTTCCGCAATGCTGGAATTGACCGTGATGGGCTTGTTATTAAGGCTGATTTCTCCTAGCGCTGCTTTTGCTTCAGGCTTTTCAAGTTCAGCCTTTCGGGTATCAAATGCTGTCTGCTCTCTCTCGACAACGGCGGCGGCTCTAGTCTGCTCTTCCTTGGCTTGCTCTACGGCTGCGTTGCGACCAGCGTTGATATCGGTCGAAAAACCTGCATTCTTCTTCTGAGCAATAGCCAGTGATCGCACCCGGAAGGTTCTCTCAGCAGTCCTCTCTGATTCCTCAAGTGTGGTTTGCACCTTTAGGAACGCCGAGGCTAGCGCACGAGCAGGGTCAACTGCGACCTTGGTCTTGCTCTCCAATCGATCGAGGTTTTTGAGCGCTTTCTCGGTCAGAGCAACAGTATTTTCATACGGCTGCTTGAGCTGTTTTGCTAGCTCAGGATCTAGCCCCTTGGCATCGATTGCTGCAATTTGGGCCTTAGCGCCGCTTAAGTTGCTGTTTAATCCGTTTCTTAGTCCGTTGAGTTCCGAGCCTGCGGATTCCCGCTCTTTTAAGAGTTTCGCCTTCTCGTCATCTAGGCGCTTGAGTTCATTTTTGTCGGGCTTGAGTGCTCCAGCGGCTCGTTTTCGGTCAACTTGATTTTGCTTGAGTTGAGTATCAATATTTTGGATATTGCTGAGCTGACCCGCGATCGATCCGCTATCGAGTCCTCGCCCGATTAGCCCTTGAGCTGCTAGGACAGATTCATTGGCTTCGACCTGATCTCGATTGAACTTGCTCTCGCCAACTGTGGTAAATGGGCTGATTCTGCCGCCTGTGGCATTTTCCACGAAGCCCTTGAGCTGTTGCGCCCCCGGAACCTTCTCTCGGAATGCAGTCACGAGACTGTCGGTCTTGATCGCCCCTAGCCCAGTCAAGCCGCCAAGCCCCAAGGTTAGGTCAAAGCCTTCTGTTGGAGCTTTGATTTTGTCGGTTTCCTGCCTGATTTCTCCAGCCGCTATGCGAACTCGCTTCAGGTTCTCGACTGCCTGATCACCAAAGTCCTTAAATTGGTTTCCTAGGTCGCTGGGAGTGAAGTTGGAGAAGACAGTTCTTAATGTCTCAGCCAGAGCAGCAGCGATCGCAATTTGAGCCGCAAAAGCACCAAAGGCTTGAATTGATGTCAATCCAAATGCCTTCATGCCTGCGGCTGCGACCTTGGATGCAAAGGCGGTTTTTATCAGTGCCAGAGCTGCTGGAGCAAGGCTAACTAGGAGGCGAGTGCCGACAATAGTGGCAACCAGCCCTACGGCTTGAGCCAGTTCAGTACCGCGCTCAGCCAAGAACTTCATTGCCACTCCCCCGGCCCTGAGTCCTGCTACCTGCGCGGGCTGGACAGCCTTGCCAAATGACTCCGAGAGCTTTAGGACTGAGTTCTCAAAGTCAAAGATTGCACTCTGAGCATTCTTGCTAGCGCTAACCGCCGCGCCGCCAAACTCAGACTGCAACTGCTTAGCAAACTTGGGTAGAAACTCCTCAGAGGTAACTTGCCCTGTTTCTAGTAACTTGTTCAGCTCTCCTTCGGTAACTCCCATCGCGCGGGCTGCAATGCCAAAAGCGCCTGGGATTCTTTCACCCAACTGCCCGCGCAATTCTTCGGCCTGCACCTTGCCCTTAGAGGCAATCTGGCTGAGTGCCAGCAACGATCCGCTTGACTCTTCAGTGCTGAGCCCCAGCACAGTGGCAGCTTGTGAAATGCCAACAAATAAATCCCTGGTGGCCTGTCCTTCAACCGAGGTATTGCGGGTAGCTGCGGAGAGCTGCTTAAATCCCTGCTGAGCCGCCCCTAGTGGAACCTTGAGATCGTCTACAGTTTGGCGAACGAAATCTAAATTTGCTGCTCCCGCAGTAGAGCCGCCGCTGGCAAAGTTGAGAGCAGTCTTGAGGCTGTCAAGCTTAAGAGCTGCATCCAGCGCTCCCTGAGCAAAGTTGGATAGAATTCCCTGCGCAAAGCTGAGCCCCTGGAATGCGAGGAACCCTTTAACCAAGTTGCCGACATTACCCAACAGCCCCTTGAAGGAGTTGTTGAGAAACTCTGGCCCCTCCGCCAGCTTGGCAAAGATACCCTGAGCAAATCCCGGTAGCTTAGAGAGGTCAACGCCAAATTGCCCAACCCCCTGCTGAAGTGCCTTGCCATACTCGCCCAGTTCCTTCCCAGCAGTTGCTTTAAGCCGATCGCCCGCAGTTGCAGGCTTAGAATTCAGAGGGTCTTGCTTTGTCCCCTGCTCAAACGTTCTGTTGATGCGATTTTCAATCCGTTCTGCATCGGCATCAAAGCGGGCCGCTTTCCCCAAAGACTCAGGAGGCAAGGACTCATTAAGATCTCTCTCCGCTTCAATTTCCAGCGCTGCAAACTTCTGTTGCTGCTCAGGGTTTAGCGCGATCGCCTTCTGCTTGCGAATGCGTCTATCTGTCAGTTCGGAGGATTCTACTTCACGAGCTTGAGGCTCAGGAATGCTGGCAGGCGCACTGTTTCCTAGTGCCACCTCAACCTCAAGTAAGTCCAGGCGATCGCCTACACGCTGATCAATCTCGCGATCGAGTTCCTGAAGCTTGGCCTGAATCTCGGATGTATTTAGGTTAGGACTCTCCCCTGAGAGCTTGAGTAGCTTAGCTAGTCGCTGTTTCTGCTTCTCAATTACAAGACCAAGATCTGCAACCGCTGCCAGTTCTGGTCCCTCGTCTGATGCCGATTCACCTTGACTGGCAAAGCGCTCTCTAGCCTCAACAATCTTAGGAACCGCAAGGCTGGCGGCGATCGCCCCTTGGGGAACCATGCTTAGTAGTTGCGCCCCTGGCACTGCCCCGCCTAACGCCTGAAGTCCTGCCCCTCCCAGCTTGGAGGCAATATTGCCAACTACAAACCCCGCAATGTCACCAGTCAGTTCCCCGCCTAGCGCTTTCTGGATTTCGGGAGATTGCAACTCTTTCTTGAGCTGCCGAGTTAGCAGGATTAGCTTCTGAAACTTCCCAGCTTCTTTAAACTCGTCGGTGTCTTTGACGTTGTTGAAAGCAGCGCTGCCAGCCTTGCCGACCGTGATGGCCTGACGAGTTGCTAGCGCTCCAATTAGGTCGCCGCCAGCCTCTCCAACAGGGCCAAACTTCGAACCAATTTTGCCGCCAACAAAACCGCCAGTATTAACTGCCAGGTCAGTGAGGAAAGCTTCATCTTTCAGCTTGGCTAGCAGATTCTGCTTTTGCTCTTCAATCAGTTTCTGGAAATCGCCAAAAGCCGCTAAGCCGTCATCCTCAGGGGGGCTACTGGTTGCAGGAACATCGATCGCCCCTGCGGTATCATCCAGTTTGCCAACCTTCTGAACTCGCCCAACCTCATTGCGAACTCGCGAGATCTGAGCTTTTTTGTTAGCCAGCTTGCTGCCTAAATCCGTACCAAAGGCAGCAGCATCTCCTAGGGAACTAGTGAGGCCAGCAATGTCCTGCTGTGCTTTGTCGGCCAAATCAAGAACTGTTTTGGCTAAGCCTTGAGCCTTCCGCCCCAGATCCTGAGCCGCACTGAAATCCCCCTTCTTGAGGGCTTTCTTCTGGGCAGTTAGAGCGTCCTTCAGCTCCTTGTATGTGCCGCCGAAGCTGGAGGCAATATTTTTGGCTTGCTCTAGCGCCTCATCTGGATTAATTTGCCGAACAACGTTGAAGACTTGCTGGCCTGTGTTCGCAACTACTTGCGCTGTCTGCTTGGCCTTGTCTGCGATCGCGCTTCCAGCATCCGCCGCCGCCTTAAAAGTCTTACCTGCCTGCGTTCCTAGTTGCCGTGCTACCTCGCCAGCAGTTTTTGTCTTGGCGATCGGCGCGGCTTGAACCTGCACCAACTCACCTTTGGCTTCTGCTTTCAGTTCTGGCAAGGGAATTGCAAGTGGCTGAGGCTGTGCTTGCGGAATTGCAACGGGTTGAGGTTCTGCGGTGGCTTTGGGTGCCTCCTGTGGAATAGGCTCACCGGG
This sequence comes from Trichocoleus desertorum AS-A10, assembly GCF_039962155.1. Classification (NCBI taxonomy): domain Bacteria; kingdom Bacillati; phylum Cyanobacteriota; class Cyanophyceae; order Leptolyngbyales; family Trichocoleusaceae; genus Trichocoleus; species Trichocoleus desertorum. Next base: position 6,298 of record NZ_JAMPKN010000046.1, read on the forward strand.
TCCGTCACCCACCTTGGCATCAAGCTGCTGTCCCACAATGCTGGGCTGCTGTCCAATGAGGTCTAGGGCCGCTTGAGTTTTGGCTTGAATCTGCTCTTGCAGTGCTGCAATCTCTTCAGCAGGCAGAATGTCAATCCGAGCCGCTTTGTCAAATAGTGGTTCTAGCTCGGCTTTGGCTTTCTCGATGTTGGCGATCGCATCTCGAATCTCCTGAGAGGCATCTATCCCCAAGCCCCCAGCAAGCTCGGCGATCTCCTCAAGGCTGCCATTGACCTCAACCTGTACCTCTTCTAGGCCGCGACGAAGCTTGCCCGCTCCAAGGCCTAGCTGATTCTTGAAAGTTGATGCGGCCTGTTGTCCAGCCGTAGGTTTAATTTGGGCAGGCTGAGCGATGCCTGCTTGTGTCGCCTTGCCTGCAACTTTCTCCTTCAGTCGCTGAATATCCCCTGCAACTGGGACCAGTGTGCCGACAGACTTCTCAAAGGCTTCTTGTAAATCGAGAATCTCCTCAGTCGGCAGAATCTCTAGGCTCTGGCTCTGCTGAATCAGTGGCGCGAGTTGATTGCGAAGCGTAGCAATCTTCTGAATAATTGCTTGCTGATCAGCGCTGACATCAACCCCTGCCTTAGCTGCCTCCGCTGCAACTTTATTTAGATCCCCTAGTAGTTGAGCTAGACCACCTCGCAGTTTGTCGCCACCAACTCCACCAGTTTGCTGAAATTGAGCGATCGCCTTCTGTTTAATCAAATCCTGGGCGATCGGTTTTCCAATGCGGCCCTCTGCCAGATATGCCTGGGTTTCTAGCTCCCGTCGCCTGCCAACAACTTGTGGATCTTCAGCAACACCTTTATTGGTCGAACCCTCGATCCTAGATCCAAAGGTTTTAATCTCTTCAGGGGTGGGGTCTAAGAGTCCTTGAACAGGGTTGGCATCCCCATCAAATGGGTTGGTTTTACCAAAGTTGAACTGAGTGCCATGAGTGGCCTCATGGACGATCGCAGCTAAGGCGGTTTCAGTTGGGGCAATTGACTCCTTGGTGAGTGGAGCCGAAAGTACGTCAAAGAGTTCTGGCTTCAGGGAGATCGCGTTTACCCCTGCGTTGTACTGTGCCTTGCCTCGAATTTCAGCAGAAGATCTGAGCTGTGGAATCTGATCGGCGGATAAGCTTTTTCCTGTGAGTTCTTGAGCGGTTCGCTGAAGCGCTTGGGTGTAAAGGTCGTTGGTAGGGGTAGCTGCGGGCGCTGGGGTTGGTGTTGCGGCTTTGGGCGCTTGAGTGGTTTTTGGTGTTGCTGGAGCAGGCGCCCCTGAGGGTCTCGGAGAAGGTGCTGATTGAACCGACTGAGTGGCTCCATTGACCTCCTCACCCAAGAATGCCAGCTCATTTCTGACCAGTGCCTGCTTCTCGATCGCCGCCTTCTTGCGGGCCAATAACTGCCTAGTGAGTGCGTCATCACCGCTCTGTAGCGCGGCTTGAGCATCTCTGGCAGCATCTTTTTCAATTCGAATGAGTTCTACTAGGGTCTGCCTGAGTACGTCTGCCTGGCTCTTTTTCGCTAGAGGGTCACTCTTTTGAGCAGCCAGCGATCGCAGTTGCTGTTCTTCCTGCTCAATTTCTTTGGTTAGATTCCTGTAGAGTCCTTGGCGCTGAATTTGCCCAACCTGAAGCTTCTGGATGGCTCGATCTGCTTGCTGTTGCACAGGCCTAGCTTCGAGTCGCCCCCCCTTTACTTGCTCTGGGGTCGAATCTGGCGCGGCTAATGGCGCTCCTCCTGTACGCGCCTGCACCAAGTCTTCGGCTTTGAGCTTTTGGACTTCGCGTATTTTCTCGCCATCACTCTTAGAAGTTGCAGCAATCTTGGCTCGTTTGCCCTGAAGATCCTCAACTCTCGCCCTTTTCTGGGCAATCTCAGAATCTATGGTTTCGGGTGCCTGAATGGTGCCCAAAACCTTTGCAGACTCCAGAATCTGCCCTTTCTTGGCAAAGGCTCGCTGATTGACTGATACCTGTTCTTTGAGTCGTTCTAGCTGCTCAAATTCATCCTGAAACGACTTTGCAGCAATCTCTTGCAGGGAATTTAGCTTGTCAGATAAATCAGTTAATTTATTGGCATAGCGTTCAACAGAACTTGCAACAGTAGAAGCATTCTGTTGGGTTTCAGCAAAGCGCTGTTTCTTAATCGCTAAATCTGCCTCAGCTTTACTAAGCTCGGGTGAGTTGTCTCCCACCTGTTGAAGCTTGGCAACCTTTTGCTCAGCCGCCGCGATCGCTTGTCCCTGCTTGCTGAGGCTTTTTTGCAGGGCTTCAAGTCGCTTGCTCTCAGCAGATGAGCGCTTTGCCGCATTCTTGATCTGTGTCTGAATTGGCTTCGGCTGATCCGCTAGCTCACTGAGTTTTTCTTGGAAGTTGGAAACATTGGAAGTGGCGGCCAGCTCTTGTCTTTTGGTTTGAGCGAAGCCAGCTTTTTGTGTTCTTAAATCTGCTTTTGCTGCCTGAAACTCAGGAGATTTATTGTCAACTCTGCCAAGTTCAGCTACTTTTTGCTCAGCCGCCGCGATCGCTTGCCGCTGTTCAGCTAATCGGGTCTGTAACTGAGCTAACTTCCGGTTTTCGGTCTCTAGTAGCTTCTGGGTTAGTGCACTTTGTTCATCTAGCTGACCCTGGTCGATTTTTTTGATTCGATTGGAGTCAAGATTTCTAACGCCCCTGTCAACCTTGCGACCCAGAGCGCCTTCCAGTTCCTCAATCTGGGCAGGCTGTTCAACAAACAGCTTTTTACGCTCTTTGCTAATCGCAACTACGTCATTCTCTCGACGTTCTTCAGCAAAGAAGCGAGTTGCTTCAACCCTGTTTTGATTGCGCTCCTTCTTGCTGCGAGACTGACTAGCACCCGACTCAGTTAGAATTTTTTCCTGGCCAATCAGATCCCCTAGGATTTTTTGGATTAGAACCCCGTCTTCTCCTAAGGCATTTAGAATCTCTTTGGTTAGTGCGCTGCCTGCCTCACGGCCTAGCAACTTAAAGCTGCCAATTAGAGGAGATAACTCGTCCTCAATTCCTGCAAATAACCCCTTCCCTAGGTCTTTGCTGATTTGCTCACCAACACCCAGGCCAACACCTGTAAAGACGTTGGAAATTGTGGCCCCAACTATCTTGAATGGAGCTGAGGCGATCGCCCCAATTCCCTCAAATAAACCGCCAAAGATGCCCTTAGAATTACTCTTCTTGATAGCCTTAGCGATCGCTTTGGCAAATACGTCTGCCGTCTCAGTGGCAGAATCTTCACCTCCCTCTACATTGGATTTAAGGCGGATTGTCTTACCTTGCAGCCGATTGATCTGGGCATCAACTTCACTCGTGTCAGCTGTAAACCTGACTGAAGCGGCTTGATTCTGAAGGTTGGCAATTTGTTCTTTAAGTGCCTGAAACTGAGACGATGCTGCATCTAACTCAGAGGTATCGATCGCGGGCTTAATCGGATTGCGGAAGTCTCGACGGACTTGAGCAAAGTGGCGCTGTTTGAGGTCAAGATGTTGGTTGAGCTTGGTTAAAGCCGAATCATCAACCGTGGGTTTTAGGTGGAGTTTGACTTGCCCAAATTGCTGCTCTAGTTGCCCCGTGAGTTGCTTCGCCTGCTCTACAACTCCCGCATCATCCAGGCGCAAGCCAACGACAATTTCTAGCCCGGATTGAGCACCAAATTCCCGTAGCTGCTGTTCAAATTGGCCTTTGTCAAGCCGTAGCCCAACTGGGACTTCACCCTGAAACGATTGAAGCTGTCTGCCAAGGCTGTCTTTATCTAGTTTGGTTGCGATCGCCAGCGAGGGTGACTGGAGCGTTTCCAGTGCCTGAAGGTCGTTATTGAAGTCCTCGCGGTCTAACTCCAGTTTTATTACGAGCGAACCAATTTCTTCAGGCATGACACAGCAGACAGATGGGGTCGGGATAGGATTCCTACCTGCTGCTCAAAGCCAATGAAAAAGCGCCCTTCAAGAGCGCTTCAGTAGATAAAATGCAAGATTCGTATTTAGGATTCCCGGCTCAAGTTGAAATCAGCGTCCAAAATCCAACAGTGTTCGGTCCCAGGTGGAATCACAATCTCAAAAGTGTCTCCGGTGTCTACGTCACTGACAGATACAGCTCCTTCTATGGCTTCAGTTACAGCGATCGCGGCAATCACCTGACAGCCCTCAATCTGAGGGGCAATCAGAATTACTCCCTCTCCGACCCAGGCACGAGGCTTGCCAACTTCACCTCGTTTCCGCCCTGCTTCGAGCTTATCTACTGGTACGAGTGGAACCACCCATCCTGGTAGTAAGCCATCTTTAATCAAGGCAAAGAAGGTATCGCAAGCTATGGCAGGGATAGAGACGCGATCGCTCTCCTCACGAACCTGGAAGTAGTAGAAGTCCTTCGGCTTAGCAGGCTCAGATTTGGGGTCTCTGTTCGCATTAATAAAGCAACTGGTGAGAGTGGCAATGCCCAACTCATGCAGGTGTAATTCTTCGTGTTGTAGTCTAGCCCCATGATGCAAGGCTTGAATAATCAGCCAGGTTGCTTGCTCACCAAACCTTTCAGCTTTGAAGCGATCGTCGTGAGGCCAGAACTTTTGTACTCGCCAAAATATAGCTTCCCAGTCTGGATCTTCATCCTCCTGGTTCGCTATTCCCCCAGTTGCTCATCCGTTAAAGGTTCAGCAGATGCATCGGGAGTCTTCCAGCCGTTCTCTTCCTTGAGGCCAAATTGATTCAGTTCGCTAACTAGCTTGGAGCTGACTGAAGTCGTTGTGTCTTCCAAGGTCCAGTTAGGCTCAATGCGTCGCAGCATGGCGGTCGCCATAATCAAAGGCCGCTCATCAATTAGACGCTCAAGCACATCTTGATAGTCCAAAATTTCGCCTAGAAACTCGCCTAGGGTTTCTGTGTCGCTGGCAATCAATGCGCTGTAGATTTCATGGAGTCCTAGCTCTACCGTTGTCTCTACAAGAGACTGAGCTACTACTACGCCAGATTCTTCATCAGTCTCTTCTGCTACCTGGGGCACTTGCCTGGTAGGGCGTTGGGCTTTGATTGACTTGGCAATCTTGACAGCTTCGCGCTGGAGGTTGGGTAAATTCTTGCTGTGTTCGCGGATAAAGAGGCGATCGCTAGGGCTAAGGTCATTAATCCGGGGTAGCTCTAGAGTGCCGATCTCTTCATTGCCAACGGTCTCTTTGATGGCTTCAGCTTTGGGTGCGATAACGAAGGGGAGCTTACGCATGACTGCAACTCTGTCTTTGAATTAAGGTCGTGCGATCGTTCCCACAAGCTGAAATGGGCGAGGGAACAAATAGAGAGCTAGGCAGCAGTTTGAAGGGGCTTCTGCCTAGTTTTTCTATGCGTAGCGGATCTCAGTTGGGCTTCCTTGTCCCTTAAATTCGGTGGTGAAACTCACTATGGAATCGCTCTTGAAATCTTTCGATAGATCTCCAACGATGCAGGCTCCTCTCAGGCCATCACCCGTGGTGTAGCCAGATGGAGGTGGGTCGTATTGCCAGATATAAACTTCGCGTCCGCTGGTTCCGTGAATGGCAGCGTAGTAAATCCGACGATAGGAATCGTCATCAGACAATAAATTCGCGTTCCACGGGATGCTCCAGTTTGCTTTGGTTACAACCCCATCCTCGAACCCTTCTGGGTCCTCAAATACGAGTGATTCAGTGGTGGTGTTGCCAATCTTCGCGCCTGTGCTAGTACCGCCAGCCAGACGCAGCTTAGCGACATAGTTTGCTGTGCAAGTACAAGTGAGAGAGCCAGAAGTAGTTTCAACTTTAAGAACGGTATCTGCCGCTTTGGCATCATCCGACAGATAAACCTTGAGCTTGCCGCCGCCTGCATTGCTGAACTCTAGGGGAGTACCAGCCGCGATCGGACCTGACAGAGCTGCAACAGCAATTGTGGTAGATGCAGCAGTGATACCGCCTGTACCAGTCGTAACCGTTACGTTAACTGGCTCGGTGCGATCGCCTAAAGGCAGCAAAGCAACAAATACTTTGATTTTGTCGCCAGCGCCCGTCTGAAATTTCTTGGGCATATGTTCTCCAGATCTGGAATGTGATCTGGAGTGGTGTTCCCACAGTAGTTTTAGTGGGTTGGGTACTCTGTATCTAAGGTATTTGCGCTGTCAGCAGGAGGCTCAGCATATCTGAGTTGAAAACCCTTGTAATGCGATCGCTTCCCCTTAGCAACCTTAGTCATGCCAGACGTGTCAAGTTTGTGCTCAGCGCAAAACTGGGGTAAATCATCTACAACAACTTCTGTACCATCTGGCAGTGTTGCGATGTAAGTCTTGAACCTACCTCTTAGAGATAAGCGACACTGGCGAACTTCGTCAGGTTCATTCACTAACCTGCATGTCCAACCTTTATAGATGCGTCTCTCGCCACGAGCGATCGCAGACATGGCGGATGTACCTAATTGGTGTTGCTGACAAAAGGCTGTCAAATTCTCAGTTTTGAACTCTTCTCCGGTGGGAGAGGTAACCAAATATTCCTTAATGGTTTGACTGGCCCTAACTGCTTGTATTTTGGCTTCCTGCTCTTCTCTGGTTTCATGGGCATAGCGGCATCGATATCCTTTGTGACCTATACACCTCCCCTTAGCAGCATTAACCATCTGAGTTTTAGTCAACCCATGTTGGCGACAGAATGCAGCCATATTCCTAACTGCAACTTCAACACCATCTGGGGTAGTCACAATGAAGTCTAGAGAGTTAGCCTCAGCAATCTTTTGCTTTGCAGACTCTTTGCACTTTCTGCCTCTACTCTTGATACTCTGATTTGCCCGACGCTCAGGTGAATGTACTTGAAGTTTGCTAGCAGCTGAGATTTTAGCAATCGCTTCTGGAGTGTGCTTTTTCCCAAGGCGTCCTGCTCTTAATTTGGCCCTAGTTTCCTCGGACACTATGGCACCGACTCGCCGTTTATGCCCAATATGAACTCTACCTATCCGCTTGCAGCTTTCCGGCGATCGCTTGCATCCCAATTGAGAGCCAGCAACAGGACCAGTGTTGTAACTCTTGTTTTCGTAGCCAACCCCCCTAATATCAATCCATCCTTGCTCACGCTGTAAGCACTCAGCAGGGGAGCAAAACTCTAGAATGTGGAATTCAAAGGCATCCTCTCCATACTTCTTGTAGTGGCCCTGTAAGACGCGAGAATGATGAGTTCCTTTTCTTAGATGATGCAGGTGATTCCAAAGTCTGCCGCGAAAGCCTCTTCTACCAGCAGCAGAGCCAACGTAAATGAAGTCATTAACCTTGCAGTGAATGGCATAGACGCCATTGAGGCAATTGTTCGTGTGCATTGAAAACTTACTGCAACCTTGCTTAGATACAGGAAGCGATCGCCCGTTTCATTCAAATTCCGAACTTTTCGGATTATGGAGTTTGGAAGTAGCGATCGCCCGCTCAAAATCCGCAATTTGCGGAGTATTGGAGAGTTGAGGCTAGCGATCGCCCCCTGCTCAAAATCGGAAATTTTCCGATCTTCAAACCAAGAGCAGCGATCGCCGTTGAGCTTTTCCCCAATTGGGGAAATTGAAATTAGATGCCAATAAACTCAGCGCACTCTAAAGCGGCTATCTGTTGCGCGATCGCTGCTCTGGCTTCAATCTTTGCCGCCGAAAATCCATTCCGAGCTTTCTCTAACTCAGACATTGCTGTAGCCTTCTGATGAGTCAACTCGGCTAAGTCATCCAGCAGTTTTTGATAGTCGGCGTTGTTCTCCAAGATTTGAAAACGCTCAGCTTTACGAGCAGCATCATTCCTGAGGTCTTGATTGGTTGCAACCTCGGCATCGGCTCGGTTTTCAAACTTGGCTATCTGTCGTCTCGCTCTGGAGATGTCGAAGTCTAGGTTGTTAACGGTCTGAGCGGCTGTGGCGATCGCGCTGGGGTACTGATTTAATTCCATAACTTTGCTGATTGAATGAAAGAGCATTATTAAGAAGTAGCTGCGATCGCCCCTACCGCATACAGAGGAGCGATCGCTTTTTATTTAGAACGGGCAACCGTCTTCAGGAGTCCAGGTTTCAGAAATCTTCCAGCACGAGTCGAAGTGGTTACGGATGATCCAGGTGATGAAGGCAAAGCGATCGTTGTTGGTTACGAGGTCAACTAAGCGCTCATTGCCTTGACAGTCTTCGAGCTGGATGATTAAGCGGATGGGCTGCTTGGTGATGGGGCGATCCTGATCCATCACTGAGAGGTATGTGTAACCGTCGGTGATGGTGAGGCTGTCGATCTTGGCAGGGGCGATCGAACGGACTTGCTCTTCTAGATAAGTTTCGAGTTCTAGTTGAGCTTGAATTCGTCCGGAGCCACGTTCTTCTTCAGCAAAAACAGGCGCGATTGACTCGACGCGATCGGGTGCGTATACCATAGTGTTTGAAACCTGTAATGGGTTGAGTAAGAGCCGTTCTCGTTTTCCTGAGCCTGAGAAACCTGGAAGCGAGGCGGCTTTTGCTTTACTCTTAGATGTTAACCCGTTAACGCTCTATCGTCAACTGGTTGACGCAACTTTGTTGCTACATGTTGACAAGCGCTAACTAGATGATAAGTTAGGAGTAGGTTTTGGAGTATGGACATGAGGCAACTTAGGGAACGAGCAAAACTCCGAACCGTTGATGTTGCTTACCACTTAGGCATTGCTGAAAGTACAGTTCGCAACTGGGAACATGGACGCACCATTCCCAAGCTGCGCTTGGATCAGTTCGGCGATTTGCTACGGCTTTATGGCTGTCAATTTGAAGAACTGGAGCAGGCCATGAAAGAGTCAATGGCAGGAGGTGAAACTAGCCCGTAAAGCCGAAATCTTAAAAACTAAAAAACGAGAAGAGCGATCGCCTCCCCGTCCAAAGTTTGGCGACCGCCCTCCGTACTCCACCCAACTGTTAACCATCTAGGTGAAGCCTTATGGAATTCTCTCACGAGCTAGCATTAGCTCTCGTTCGTTCTGCCGATCCGTTTCCGATCGATTTCGATGATGCTTGGCAGTGGGTAGGCTACTCCTCCAAGCAAAAGGCCAAAAACAAGCTGCTCAATCACTTTGAAGAGGGCATCGACTTTTTAACCAAACGGTTGAAAAACTCACAGGGTGGGCGTCCTAGCGAACTTATTCAGTTAACCATCGACTGCTTTAAGTCCTTCGGCATGATGGCAGGGACCGATAAGGGCAAAGAAATCCGTCGCTACTTTCTAGAGTGTGAACGAACCGCCAAAGCAGCTTTTGCCAATCAGATTGCCACATCAGATCCCACTCCTGAGACTCCCACTCTCCCCTCACCCGATCGCCTCACCATCCTCAAAGAAGCAGTAGAGATCGGCAACCAGCTCGGCGGCTTCGATGACCGTCAAAAGATGCTGCTCAAAGATCAGCTCATGAACCTGCTGATGCAAGAGCGCTTGCTTGCGGCTGACTCAACCTCAACCTTAACCATTGAAGCAGCCGTTACAGCAGAGCCAGAGCAAGCGAAGCGTTTAGAAGTGCCCATCTCAGATCGCTGTCTCGACTTGGGATACAACCCCAACACCAAGCAACTGCTCAGAATTGGTCAGGTTGCTGCTGCTTTTTATCGTGCTCGTCACGGTCGCCCTCCTCAGAAGCGAGAGCAGTTCGTCGGGGGCACCACTCGCATGGTCAATGTCTACACCGCTGACGACCTCAGCATCCTCGACTCCGCCATTCATTCTGTGATGGGGGACTGAGCCATGCAACTCAAACTCACTCGCGTTGGGGGTTGGGTCAACCCCTTCTGTTGTCCGATCTGCGATCAACGTTACCCACTTCAACCGTTTAGCATCATCGCCACTCTCTACAGTGACTCTGGCGTGAGCTGGGGTGAAGTCTGCCCCCGCTGCTACAGCCTTAGCGCTGAGCAGATTCGGCACAAGCTGATTCACAAAGCTCAGCTCGAAACCCGCATTGCTCAGCAAACTGCCCAACTCGCCCAAGAGCCAGTCCACAAGCCCAGCCTCGAACAAGAGTTCCAGCTATACCGGGAGCACAGCCATGAATAACAACGATGCCATCGAATTTCCCTACCGTGGTTGGCTCATCCGCGTCACCTGTGACAAAGGCGGCTGGAGTGCTCAGGCCAAGCACCCCAGAGGCAAGCAGTTTGCCACCATCCAGAGTTCTTATGACTTTGCCGCTGATGCAATTCAGGCGGCTGTGCACTTCGTCACTCGGGCGAACCCCAGCCATGCCATGCAGCAACTGCTGATCGAGCTGCGAGACCACCAGCACTTGAATAACGACGAATACAAGCATCTGTACGTGTCCTTCGAGAAGGGCATGCAGCGCCTACTGCCCATCAAAACCAAGCCCTTGCAGGAGTATGAGCGATGATGAGTGCCACAACCTTGATTCAGCCTAAGTACCTCCACTTCTACGGACTCGTCTACAAAGCGCATTACCTTTGCCCTGTGGTGGCTCAAGGTGGCTTCACCTTTGCAGTGCTCACCTCAGAAGGCGAGTTCATGAGCAATGACATCTGCTACCCCTCGGTTGAGGCCGCAATAGAAGCAGGTAAGCGCTTCATGGACAACTGGCTCTCTAACCTCGTCATCGGCTTGATGTATGACGAACTCTATGACCAAGGCCACATCGACCAGAAAGAATATCGCCGCCTCAGTGACTCAATGGGGGAGGTAGTCTGATGCACCAACTGCACCAAAACCAGAGACCAGCATCTCGCCTGCTCCTACTCCCCTCAGACCTACCCCTGCCAAAGTATCAGTTTGGGCAGCAAGTGCAGTGGGGAGAGCAAGGCCAAGACTACGGCATCATTCGCGGCTTGCAGTACTTCACCCCGCGCATGTCTATGTCCATCTGCCTCACCTTGAAGTGGGTGGGGTGGTGGTATCTGGTCGAAATCGACCCCACCTGCTCGAACCGGAATGACTTAGAAGATGTGCATGAAACAGACCTAGCACTGCGGGAGGCAAAGCCATGCACAACCTAACCCTCCCCTCTGATTGGAGTTTGCCAAAGTTCAGCTTCAATCAAGCCGTCAGGCTCAAGCGCAATGACGAGATCGGCGTGATTGTGGGCTTGCAATATGAGCGCAGTGGCCCTGCTGCGGGCTGGCACTACGAACTAGAGTTCCAGCCTGATAGCCAAACTTGGGAACCAGACTCAATCGAATGTGCCCATGAGTCAGACCTAGAAACCCTTGAAACGGCAAGCTGTGCTTGTGAATTCGTGCCTGCTGCTCTGCCCCTGTCTCGCGATGCCCGGATTCAAGCCGTGCTCTCTGGCATCTGTCACACCCTGCACCAACCCCTTGAACCTGTCGAGTACTGCCAGCGCTGGGTGTTCCATCCTCTGCATCTCCAAAACTACAAACAAGCCTGTGATCAAGCTCTGGCTCAGGCTTGCGGTTTACTTTCGGCTGACGTGCAGCTCTGGGGCAAGGAATGGCGTAAGCGTCCGGGCTACGTGCCTTATTTATTGCGCCTAGCCGATACTGTCAAACGCTCTCAAACTTTAGGAGTCTGTGCTGCCAAGGTCAGGAGCCAGACTCCAGAGCTGAGCCTCCCCATACCTAAGGGCATCCCTTGCCCCCGTTTCCACTTCTGGCAGCAAGTCCGCATCAACGATGAGTGGAACGAACATGGCACCGTGGTTGGCATGGAGTATCAGAACGGCTGGTGGTACGCCATCGAACTCGACCCAGACACCCCGCACAAATTCATTGAACCCGTGCGTCACAGCTTCGAGACGGAGGTGCAACCACGATGAGCACCTCCCCTAATCTCACTTACCTGAAGCTCTGCAAAGAGTACGTCCAAATCACCCAGCGCAACTACTGCGCGGCTAAAATCCTCGCCATCATCGAAGGCTGGCAGGCATGGAAAGCGAAGCACAAGCTTGACGATTGGGTGAGACTGACCCTAGAGCAAATCCGAGAGCACCTGTTTGAGGAGTACAGCATTGAGACGATTCGCCAAGCACTCGCCAAGCTGACGAACAAACTGCAACTCCTCAAGCGACGGAATAACCCAAAAGCCAAGTATGACCGAGCCTATCAGTACCAGCTCAACCGAGAGGCAATCGAGCAGGCATTAGCCCAAAAACAAGCTAAAACCCTTGCTCCGTCTCATTTTACAAATTTAGGAGATGACCTCCTAGATGAAGGGTCATCAACTCCTAATCCAGTAGCTATCAACTCCCAACTCAGTAGTGATCATATAGAAATAGATTCCACTCTAGACACCTCAATAGACACCACAACAACGGAGCCACCCGCCCGCCCTGTTGTTGTGGATGAGGTGGAATCTTCCAAGCCAGTAAGCGCTCCCCTGCCTGTTAAGTCTCAACCCGTTCTAAAAGCATCTGGGTCAGAGGTGGAACAGGTTGCAGAGGACGACTATTCCGCCGCCGCTCACGAAGCAATTTTTGAAAAAGTTGAGCAAGCAGGATTTCCGCTGACCTCGCCTTTGAAGGCTGAAGTTTTAGCGGCTCCGCTTGAAGTAGTGAGCGATGCTCTGGCTGCTGCCGTTGAGTATCGAGCTAGGCATGAGGTGAGGAACCCGATCGGCTTGTTGAGGGATGCGATTAGTCAGTGCTGGAAACTGGGAGCCAGTGAGCACCCCAAAGCAGCTAAAGCAGCAGAACCAGGCTTCAAAGAATGGTTCGACTTAGCTCATAAGCTACGGCTGGTTACTGCCAGTCAATTGGTTGAAGGAGAGCAATACATCCTGACTAATGATGACGAGTGGGAGCCTTGGGGTTTCTTAGCGGCTGCATTCCCGATCGCACGGTTGAGGGGGATGTTAGGTCGATAAAGGTTTCAGAAAGTTAAACTGAACTGGTTATTCTTCCGCTAGGAGAAACTGCTATGTCTAGCTTTGATAACCTTTGGGATGCCTATACCAAGACTGCCGAAGCTCATCAGCAATCTAAGGAAAATTGCTTTGGCTTCATTCCTGATTTTATTAGTAGGCTTCTTCAAGCTTTGGATTGGCCCACAGAACAAGCATTTCTCAGGAAGACAGAAAAAGAGAAATTCGTAGAGTATAAGGATGCTCGAAAATCACTAGAGAAGTTTCTAGCTCCAACAACTCCAGCAACTTGGCAGTTTGAACTTCAATTAGTTCTGTGGAAAAAAGTAGCTCCAACACAGGGGCTGTATCCACTGAAGCTAGTTATTCCTATTTCGGTTTCAAAAGATCAAGACGATTTTGGAGTTACCGTTACAACGAGTGAGCAGGGAGCAAGAGAGTTTAAGATCCGTCAGACTGGAGCTGATCAGTTTCAGGATCTTTATAAATTTCTCTTAAGTGCAATGCTTCAGCGAGTTCAGCATTCAATTCACTGGGAGATGGAAGTAGAGGGTTCAGATGAGCCTTTGATCTTATAAGGCGATCGCAGAGCTAAAGAGCCTTTATGATTAGCGCGATCCCAGCTTGAGTCAACGATCAATCGCCCTACCTTACCAATCACTCAGCCTAAAATCAGAAGTTTTCTGAATCTCAAAGCTTGGCCTAGGTTCTGCGTCACCAGCGCGATCGCCTTTCCATCTTTTCCCCAATTGGGGAACGCACCTAAGTCAGTGAACTCTAGCCGATCGCGCCAATTGCCTGAGCTTTGAGCATCCTCAGTAGTTCTCAGCCTCTCTACTGGATTTGTTAACCTGTGATCTAATCAGACAATGCTTTTGAAATAGCTGTATGAAGTCATTTCGTGAACTGAAGCTGATCGGTAGTGACAGCGAACAAAGAAGACTAATCACTCTGATTGAGCAACGACTCAGTAATGGGTGGACTAGAGAACGAGAGCGAGAAAATCAACTCAATTCTAGGACTGGATATGAGTACATTATTTTTGTGTGCTCAGAAACAGCATCTAGGCGCGCAGCAGGCTTATCTTTTGTGGCTGACGAAAACGGCTACTTAGGAGTGAGCAACATCGTTCCCAGAGATGTTGGAGAACTGAGCAAAGATCAATACAACGCTATTTTGGAAGAGTTTTTGACTCAATTCGTTGAACCTGCTGCACAAGGACTCGACATCGAAATCAGAACCACCTCCAGCGAACGAACCATTGATAATTCTATGAGTCCTGAAATGGCTCAGTTGCTAAAACGCTTCTCTGCTGCTGCTAACAAGTCATCTGGTGGAACACACCCCTTAGATGAAAGAAGGTTTTTGGATTTCATTGTTCAAGCTCACCGGGAGGGGGCCTTGCTAGACGAAGCCCAAATGAGCGGACTACTAATAGAGGATGGGTGGTCTAGCGAACACGCTCAGGAACTATCATCCAAGTACCGTTTCGGCAGGGATTTGCTCAGTCACTATGGCGAGTAATAATATTCTGCGATTTTAGCTACTGCATCAGCCGTGAAATTCCAAAAGCAAGTGATGGCTCAAGCAACGGTTCCATCAGCTATACCCACAGCAAGAGAGCCTTCAGCAAGATATGTGGGCACCTTGCAAGTAAGGCGATCGCATGACTAAGGGGGCAAAGACTTGGTAGCGCGATCGCCCCTGCTTTTGAAAGATTGTTCAAAATCCGAAAATTTCGTAATATCCAAGGCTTCAGCGATCGCCCTTCCAACTTTTCCCCAATTGGGGAACGCAACCGAAACAATGAGCTATTGAGCGATCGCCACACGTCCCAAATTGGGACAACTGACTTACAAAGATGAGTGGGAGGCTTGGGGTTGCGTGGGTGCTGCTGAGCGATCGCACGACTCCAACAGATGCTGGTTTAGATTTCTGGTTATTTCTACAGCCAATCATTCTCTTTGAGAAGCTGAACTGCTGCCATCCACCCTTGTATTACAGGAATTACGGCTTTTATCGGCTTGTTTTCTATTCGAGCCCAAAAGCCTTGGTTCCACAAATGCCAATCATGGCTACCCGAAGTATAGAGATTATGACTCTGTAACCAGGCTTCTGCTTTCTGGCCCACTTCTGACGTTAGTTCTATCGCTCTTGACCCTCTGTGCATAAAAAAATCAGTCTTCTAGCACTTTCTCATGAAACTCATCTTGGTCAGCAAAAATAGAAAAGGTTCGACTGATACCAGCTGCTTCTAGAAGGAGCTGAATGGACTCATTGAGGGAGCATAGAAACAATTGCCCTTGGGCTGTTTGAACATCCTTGAGAATCGCGACTAAAATCCCTAATCCAGCTCTATCCATAAATTCGACCGCTTGAAAGTTAATCAAGAACGTCTTGATTCCAACCTCAAGGGCGTCCCGAATTTCCTCGCGAACGTTGGTCGCAGCGGCGCTACTAAAGTCTGGGGAGGGATAGGAAATCAGGGAGGGATTAGTCCGCATGGTATCTCTGTGGAGAGAGCTAGTTTTAAGTATCCAATGATACATAACTTTCCACAAAGCACCGATGTTTAAAGTGTAAAGCTGGGGTCAGCAATCCTGAGCCAAAAATGTCAGTTCTTGCCGCGATCGCCCCTCTGCCCCTCACTTTTTCCCAATTGGGGAACGCAACCAAGCGAGTGAACTGCGGAGCGATCGCAAAGAGCTTAACCGCTCAAGCCATAATTGCTGCTAGAGCAGGAACAGAGACTGCGAGGTTCTGAGTTCTCAAGCCAACCCATACCTTGTACTCAGTGTTGAGGCAAGTAATACAAGCTTGAGCACCATGCTCTATTAGAGCGGTCGCCAAACTAAAAGCTTGGTGTCTATCGTCTGAACCGTACACTATGCAAAGGCGATACATTTCATTGTTAAAGCACATTCCCTGATGAATACCGTTCTGATACCAAAACTTAAAGGACTGGATCAAGTCCTGAGATAGAACTAAGAGATGCATGCGAAGGCCCTAATGGAGTATCTGATTTTTGACTATAGTGCCTCAGTACAGAAGTCATAAATAGCACATTTACCTAAAGCGTTAAATTCTGGGGCTCAATAAATACAGAGTACAAAGTCGATACAAAGCGATCGCCCTTCCAACTTTTCCCCAATTGGGGAACGCAACCAAGCTGCTTGGTCAACGCGATCGCGCGACTCAGGCAGATGTTGAGCTAATCAAAATACTGGATGGAGAGTTTAGTCCTCTAAGATTCTCTGAGACGGAGGCAAGGGCATGCTTGATTTTGTTCATCCCATTGCGATGCTCTAGCCAGAGTCGGCAAGCCTGCTCCACTATCCCCTTCTCTTCATCTGTTAAAAGCTCCTCTGGTTTTTCGGCTGCCAAAATCCCGGATGCTTGTAAAGCGAGTGAGTATTCCACGCCCCCCTTGATGAATTGAGCTAGAAATACTTTTTGCCTTTCATTCGCTAATTTGATGGCGTTAGTGTTGCTCAACATAGGAAATGTAAACAGTCTTCATTTCGTTAGCATCTCCTTGGCGCTGAGGTGCCACAACACCCTTAAGGCATATAGTGATGAGTCTGCTTACAATACGAGCGAGTCATTGCATTTTGCTGGCTCTACTTCACCAGGCACTCAGTTCAAAATCGGAAATTTTCCGACTATCAAAGCTTGGCCTAGGTTCTGCGTCACCAGTGCGATCGCCCCTTCAGCTTTTCCCCAATTGGGGAACGCAACCAAGTCACCAAGCTTTCAATTACCTGTCAGTTGTCCAGAATTCTGACATCTTCCTGCCGTGAGGCTGAGGCATAGAGCGATCGCCAAAAGCAGTCGGTGGATGAGGCTATGTGGCGATTGCCCCACGAAAATCTGACATAACAATCGCGATCGTGAACCGTTTCTTAGTATTTCGCGTAGCGCTTGAATTTCATGGCAATATCAAACACTAATCCTGTTAGGCAGCGTACCCATGAAGGTTCCAAGCACTGCACTTGCCACTCACCAATCGTTCATCAATAGCGCCCTCCTGCGTCTAGTGGCGGATCAACGACTAGTGGGCGTAGCAGCAACGGGGTCTTGGGCGGAGAACGCAATGGATGAGTTTAGTGATCTCGATTTGATCATCGCTGTAGAGCCTGAAAGCTGGAAGCAGGCCATGGCCGATCGCCACCAGATTGCGGCATCGCTAGGAGAGTTGTTGGCAGCGTTCACGGGTGAGCACGTGGGTGAGCCACGGTTACTGATCTGCCTTTACAATTCACCATTGCTGCATGTTGACCTCAAATTTCTGTCTGTCGCGGATGTTGGAAGTCGCGTCGATGAGCCAGTGGTTCTGTGGGAACGCGATCGCCGACTGGCACAAGCTTTGGCTTCCAGCACGGGGACATACCCCTTACCAGATGAGCAGTGGATCGAGGATCGATTCTGGGTATGGATTCACTATGGCACTGGCAAGGTCGCGCGAGGAGAACTGTTTGAGGCATTAGACCTCATTTCATATCTACGCAGTACGGTTCTCGGACCGCTAGGTCTTCTGCGAGCAGGATGCAAACCTTCAGGGGCTCGGAGAATTGAGCAACTCGCACCCGTTTTGGCCGAAGCTCTCGAAAGCACGGTGGCTTTGCATGAACGAGAGAGTTGCTATTTAGCGTTGGAACGTTGCGTCGAAATTTATCGATCGCTCCGCTTAATGACACTTATCCGCCGTGAAGCTGCGGAGGAAGCTGCTGTTACCTTCCTCAATGTCATGCACACACACCGAGTTGAGAATTACATGATCATCAAAAGTCCCTTTTCTAGCTTCAAGTCATATTGAAAGGAAGCTTTAAGGCTGTATGGCATCGTCAAGAGTAGATCCTGGATGAGGTTAGATAGCGATCGCACCTCCAGCCCCTCTCCGACTCCTCACCAAACCCGATCGCCCCACCCTACCCAGCACTCAGCCCAAAATCAGAAATTTTCTAAATCTTAGAACTTGGCTTGGGGTTTGCGTTACAGCGCGATCGCCCTTCCAACTTTTCCCCAATTGGGAAACGCCACCAAGTGAGTGAAGCACTCAGCATAAATCAACAGGGTAGCTTGTGGTTTACCCTGTTGATTTCAAAGATTCAGATTACACGACCGATCCTTCGATCTTTACGCGACCTCAGGTACCAAAGTTAGCTGAACGCAAATTGGCCTGTAGACCTCAAGTTCATGCCAATATCGCTAGTACTAAACCCGGCTGTGCCATTGAGGGTGACGAGCAAAGCGCCCGTCCCAAATCCGGTATTGTTCTGGATGCCGTCTCCCATGCGGAATTCTGTGCTTGTACCTACAGTGCGGACATCAATGTAATTGATCCCTGAGAAGGACATCTGATCTCCGCCCATGCCTCGAACGAATTGGTAAACAGTATCTGTGCCATCTCCGTTGTTGTATTGCACGGTATCACTGTTCATGTCACTGCCCAAGTTTAAGGCATCATTGCCTTGTCCACCCACCAGCATGTCACTCCCGGTGCCTCCATTGATGATGTCAGCAGCCATCGTACCCATGAGGTTGTCATTGAACTGAGACCCTTCAATCTGGAACTGCTCGATGTTGTTGAACTCGACTCGATTAGACTGACCCGTGCTGGAGTTGTAGACCTCGAAGGAGCCAGAGTAGCTGCCATTGCCATTGCTATACACTTGGCTGTACAAGCTGGGAGTTGGACTACCCAGTGGGGTGCTAGTAGTAGCGAGATAGTCCACAACTAGCAGGTCCTGGCCTGCACCTCCATCCACTCGGTCCCAGCTACCAGTCCCGGCGTTCAGGGTGTCGTTGCCTTCGCGTCCCTCAATAAAGTCGTTGCCGCTATGGCCATTGATGATGTCAGCAGCCATCGTACCCATGAGGTTGTCATTAGACTGAGACCCCTCAATCTGGAACTGCTCGATGTTGTTGAACTCGACTCGATTAGACTGACCCGTGCTGGAGTTGTAGACATCAAAGGAGCCAGAATAGCTGCCATTGCCATTGCTATACACTTGGCTGTACAAGCTGGGAGCAGGGCTGTTAGGAGAAGTAGGGACGTTCTTGAGATAGTCCACAACTAGCAGGTCCTGGCCTGCACCTCCATCCACTCGGTCCCAGCTACCAGTCCCGGCGTTCAGGGTGTCATTCCCCTCTCCTGCCTTGAGCTCATCATTTCCTGCACCACCACTGAGGGTGTCGTTGCCTGCTCCAGCATCGAGGATGTCGTTACCAGCATTGCCGATCAAGGTGTCATCGCCGCCAGCTCCTAATATGACATCATTCGCGTTGGTGCCAACTACATAAAAGCGCTCAATGTTGGAAAAGCTGACTTCATCGTAGTTGCCGTAGTTGTCTTTATAGGCACGGAAGGAACCATTGAAGCTGTTGGGACCTGTCTGAGAGAGATAGTTTTGAATTCCAGCAGGCGGTCCGCCATTGCCAACATAGGAATTGGCTGAGTAATCCACAACTAAGAGATCGTTGCCGGTTCCGCCGTCTACATAGTCACGACCGAGACGGGGGGCAAAGGTATCATCCCCTGTGTTGTTCGCTCCATTTGCTGGGAGGACATCATTACCATCGGTGCCATTGAAGTTGGCCGGAGGTAAGTTGCCAGCACTAGAGCCAGTAGATAAGGAAGCAAACCCAGAAATCTCAATGATGCTATTGCCATTCGCAACATAAAGGCTACTACCAGAGCCGGAGGAGGAGCGTCCAAAAGTTAAATCCCCCTTATCGTCATACACCAGCCCAGTTTGAAAAGTGATCGCAGAACCATTATCTACAGAGATACGTTGAATGGTATCGCCCACTCTGGCATAGAGGAAGTTACCAGCAGGCTCGATCGCGAAGTTCCCCACTCCAGAGGGGATAGATGCTAGGAGACGGTAAGTGCCAGCCGCGAGATCAACGACATAAAATCCGCTGCTTTTAACCGCGAAATAAGCTTTGTTCTGAGCCAGGTCAAACTCTAACCCAAAGGCATCTGGAGGCAGGTTGGAAACCTTAAGCGTTTTGATATTGGTGCTGAGATCGTACTCCCAAATTTGGTTAGCACTCCCCGTCCCATCGGTGACATAAAGTTTACTGCCGTTGATGCCTAATCCAGCTTCAAACCCAAATCCAGCAAAGTTAGTCAGTACTGTGGAACTGCCCATCTTTGTGTCTACTTGGACTAAATCACCGTTGGATAAGGTCGTATAGACGAACCCATTGGCAAACTGAATATCAGTTGCCATGTAAGCATAAAATCCGCTTCCAGGCGTGAAATCGCTGGTGACCGTTGACAGCGTTCTATTAGTCCCAATCTGCCGTAAAGTCCCGTTCGTATCTCCAAAATCAGCGAAAAAAAGAGTCCCAGTCACGGGGTCAACGGTCAAGCCAGAAGGCGTAGTGGGCAAGCCACTAAAATAGACAGATTCTGCAAATCCCGAGACGGTGATGGTCATAAAATTTTGGTTAAGAAGTAGATGGGTCGAGGATGTTCATCTAGCCTGGAAGCAATTTCTGTGGGAAAAGGCAAGCTGAAACCTAAGCAGCCTTGCCCTCTCACTTGCACTAATTTCTATTTCTGTTGCAGGAAACAAATCAAAGATAGCTAGGAACGCTTGGGTTTAAGAACCGCAGCCCCTCGCATTACTACCATGAACTTTCGTCGGGTTTGGACAGAGCTACCTGTAAATTCACCAGTCGGCCAATATCCCGAGTTGGGATAGCTTTCTCTCAGTATTTGCTCTAGTGGTCCACTGCTAGAAGCACTGTCGGAAATCGGCCTCAGCCCCGGTTAACCATCCCGGCGATCGCCCCTCTATCCCTTCACTATCCCCACCCCCACCCACCTCAACTTGTGAATTGGCCCCTTTTGACTCAAACCCTACCTACACGGGATCAAGGCCCAAAAAGCCCAATTCAAACCAATTCAAAA
>NZ_JAMPKN010000047.1:0-26272 GCF_039962155.1 Trichocoleus desertorum AS-A10
CCTCTAATCCCAGGCTGAACCGTTTTAGGGTCAACTGCTTCCATAGGAAAACTCTTTTGGTAAATGCCTCGTGGGTCGTAAAAGCGATCATGAGGTCTCAGAGTAAAGAGACGCCGTGTATAAACACCGCGCTCAGTTTTAATTCCTAGCTTCAGGACAGAGTAGCCTACCACTGTTTGCCCATAAATTTTTGGTGGAGGACAGTAGGGCTCGGCTGTAGACCAGGCCTCCTCTCGGACATAGTCTATATGGGTGGTGTCTTGCAGCCAGACAATTTCGGATTCAGCCTCAATCCCTACCCCACGCATAGCTTGCCTACTCAATCCCCAACTGCGTTTTATCTTAAGTTCTCAAGGGCACGAGAAGGACTCGTCAGTCATATCTAGCGCTGATGCAAAGAGGCACTAAGGAATTTGTACCGATTTGATGCAGGGCTATTGGGTGGAGTCTGATACAAGGTAAAGTAAAATCAAGTTTCAAAAGGTAAGCGATCGCCCTGCTAGGTAGAAGTAGGAGCGATCACTTTTTATGGAAGCCGACCCTGGCGGTTTTGGAGGTCTGCAATGATTTGTGTAAAAAAGGCCATTTTTCTCTAAGAGGGATAGCGACAGGATACATGTAAAAACCTGCAAGATAGGGTTCAATTGCTTAGTAGACAAGCATCTCAACTTTTGGCCTCTTGAAGCAAACCTGTAAAAGCTTGCAGTAGTAGAGGTTTGGCCTACTTTTGAACTAAGAACCACTCAAAAATCACTAGTACATGCCTCATTTTGAAGCGGATTGGGAGGCTGAAAGCCTCTTTTTCCGTTGAATAGTTGTAGCTTCCCGCAATTACTCAGGTTCTTTTGGTAAATGGCTGAAAGATTTACGTGCCAGTTGTTTAAGGCGCATCTTGCAGGTTTTTACATGTATCCTGTCGCTATCCCCTAGTAGCTTCCCTAGTTCGATTCCTTGTCCTAAAAGCATTGCTGTGGCACAGAAGTAACCCCCGCAGTTTCCTCCTTAGGCAAGATTGCTCATCTGAGGGGATCAGCAAGGATGAATAGCAAGTCGTGGAGTTGCCTGTTCCGGATTGGGTTGGTTCACGTCAAACGAGTTTAGTTGGTCAACGGAGCGTAAAGAACTTTTATTTCAGGTCGAACTGATTCATCGAGCCATACCTGAGGGCCGGGCCGCACAAGTTGCTAAGCTTCTGGCTGCTGATACACCAGATGAGTTATTGACGGCTGAAGAGCAGCAATTTGTGGATGAAGTTTGTCGATTGTGGTTGAAGCGACGCAGTCAAGGTCGCTTAATCGGGCTATCCTCAGTTTTGTAAAATTTCAAGCTTTAGCAGGTCTGTAGGATGCCTAAACTGGCGAGTTCTCACTCTGTCTATTGCCGCCTTCTTAGCGATCGCCAGTATGTCACTGCTCCTAGGACGGCCCCTAAGAATGGGACAGCCCCAACGGCTAAAACGGCCCAGCCAGCTACGGAAGATGAAACGGGATAACTGCAACTCGCAGGTTCCTGGTTGCAAAAAACTGCGACGCTAGCTACCAAGACTAGCGGTAAGAGGGTAACAAGCCAACCCCCTAGCGTACAAGAAAGAATCAAATTTGCTTCATCATCGTTCCTAGAGTTTCCCAAGCGGTAGACCACAAAACCGAGCAAGAGGGCAAAATATAGCCCTGTCAATGCTCCAAGGACTGCCGTCAAGGTCAGGTAAGCCAACCCCAATTTGGAAAGTGCTCCCAATAAAGCAATCAGTTTGAAGCTTAGCCACTCGCTATAGATAAGTCTATGCATACTTCAACAGCAAGTATTGAATATCATGCATTTAAGCGCGAGTTCAGTGTTCTCACTCACTTCCCAGCTTCTTAGTTTTGTCAGTCAAGCAGGGTGATCATGCCTGCTTAGAACTCTTATCTCTTTGAGCCTAACCTTCCAAGTCGCAAGAACAATGTTCATACCCCTTGCAGCGGCAGCAAAATGACAAACTTTGTGCCCTGTCCCACTTCCGAAATCACATTAATTTCTCCTCGATGCTTTTCAATAATTTGATAGCAAATAGAGAGCCCTAGCCCTGTGCCTTTACCAATCGATTTTGTTGTGAAAAAGGGATCAAAAAGCTTCGCTTGAACGTTAGGTGAAATGCCTGGACCGTTATCACAAACCTGAATGGAAACGTGATGCTGATCTACTTGCTCCGTGCGAATGGTGATGCTAGGGACTGAAGGCTGGGCATGGAGAACTGAGGCTTGAGCGTTGTCCATACTGCATGCTTTATCGGTCACCTGGTATTCTTCCAATGCGTCGATCGCGTTTGCAATCAAATTCATGAATACTTGGTTAAGCTGGGCTGGATAGCATTCTACCAATGGCAAAGCTCCATACTCCCTAATCAGGCGAATGCCTTGCTTCAGACGATTATCGAGGATGAGCAGTGTATTTTCGATGCCTTCGTGAATATCAACAGGTTTCATTTCGGCTTCGTCCAGCCGAGAAAAATTGCGTAATGACAATACAATTTGCCGAATGCGTTCCGTCCCCATTTTCATAGAGGCAAAGAGCTTAGGCAGATCTTCCTCAATAAAATCTAAGTCGATCGCCTCAACGTAGGTTTGCACAGCCGCCGTTTGATGTGAGTTTTGTTGCCGATAGAGTTGAATCAACCCCAACAAATTCTGGGAGTATTCATCAGCGTGTTTGAGATTTCCGTGAATGAAACTGACGGGATTGTTGACTTCATGGGCAATACCAGCCACTAGCTGACCCAGACTAGACATTTTCTCACTTTGAATCAATTGTGATTGAGTTTGTCTCAGTTCTTGCAGGGCTTCAGTTAAATCTTGCGTACGCTCCTCAACCCGCTTTTCCATTGTCTGACGAGCTTGCTCTAATGCACTGGTGTATTCTCCAACCCACTGCACTAATTGATTCAATGACGTTGCCAGTGACCCTACTTCATCCTGGGTGCTAATTGGGCTTTGCAACTTAAAGTTGGACTCTTGAACCACTGCTTTAGCAAACTCGGTCACTGATTGAAGCGGTCGGGCGATCGCGCGTGAAGTAGTGACCGCTAGCCTTACTGCCATGACCACCGAGAGCAGCATACTGCCTACAACAATTTGCATCCGCAGTGCTTCAGCTTGTGCCACCTGAGCGATCGCTTGCTCATGTTGCGCTTTGGCCTCAGCTTTAAGCCGAGTCAAGCTTTCGGTCAAGCGGTCTAGCTCAATGTTGGTTTTGCTGAAAGACGGGTTTGTTAGCGACGCTAGAAGCTGTTGTTGCGCGGCTGCTATTTCTGTTGCCGTTAAATCTGTAGGCTGCAACTGCTGCCACAGAACTTCTGTCAGTTGCCGATAGGCCTCAATGTGAACGGTATAACTTTTTGCTAAATCCTTTGATGCTTGGGCATCAATCGCTAATGCAGCAGCATGTTGGTCGGTGAAAGACTCAAATTCGACGAGCAGAGCTTTCACCTGATTCATTGAACCCAGAAACTTGGTTCTTTCATAGTCAAACCAGACCGATTCTCCCAGCACCCCCATCAGCCGTTGTGGATGAATCCTAATCAGATTAACCGTGTTCTCTAGCTCACTCAAAAGGTGTTGCTGCTGGCTTGTCAGCGCTTGCTGTTGCTGGGCTTTTTCCTGATAGTAATTTCCGGTCACCAACCCAATGGTTGTGCCCAAGACGGCTATACCAATTGACAAAGCATAGCCAGCACTGATTTTGTGTGCAATGCTCCAATGCTGGCTCAGCCTTTTGAGCAAAGGCGTTTGTTGAGTGTACTCAATGGAGGAAAGTGCAGAAGGTCTGTCCGTTCTTTTTACAAAACGTTGGATTGCTTGAAATAGCATAAAAAGCTAGCCTTATAGCTGGTTGCAGGCAGCGGAGTTGGCATTTAAGCAAGATGGTAAAAAGTGGTCTCGATCAAGAAACAGAGTTGCCCTGTCCAATGGCTTTATAAACATCACGAATCATGTTGTAGTCGGTGTCATTCACCTGCACCATCCTGGCCCCATCAAACTTGTTGCCATCCGCAGGCGCGATCGCCTTCAATATCCGGTCCTGGTTTTGCAATAGTCGCTGCTGAATTTGCTCCACAAAAGCTGGATCGAGCTGGCTGCTTGCCACAAATGGATCAGCCGGCAAGGTAGGACCCTTAGCCAGAATCGGAAAGTCTTTTTCAGACAGTCCGTTAGACTTGAGAAACTTGTCATAGCGGCTGACCGAGCCACCCCAAGCAGCAACGGTACCTCTCTGAAGCGCCGGTAATCCTTGCTTGCCCAAGAACTGAATTTTGAGGTCTGTTTTGGGATCTAAACCGGCATCAATCAGTAGTTTGGTTGGTCCTAAGTGACCACTGGTTGAACCAACGTCCCACAGGGCGATCGTCTGATCACCTTTTAACTCTGCAACCGACTGAATCCCGCTGCCTAGTTGTGTTGCAATGACACAGTAATATTTCTGACGCTCGATCGCGACGATCGGAATGGCCTTGGTTCTGGCACGCATCACAACATATTCTGATGGACCCGTAAACACCAAATCAACCTGATTAAGCTGAAGTGCAGAAGCAGCAGCAATGTAGCTTTCTACAGGAAAAAATTCAATTTTCTTCTCTAAGATTTCCTCCAAGAGAGTCTGCAAGGCTCCATAGTCTTTCTGCAAATCCTCAAGTCCTTTCACATCTGATACTGCAAAGCGCAGTTTCTCCGGTTGGCTGATCGTTTTTAGCGTTGAGGCTTGCTTCGTTGAGGTGCGCGTGGCGGTCGTACAACCAGCAACAGCTAATAAGCCAGTGCAGAGGAAATGACGACGTTTCATAGTTTTGGCCGCTCCAATACTCCATAAAAGTGCCCAAACTTTGCGTTTGATTAGCAACGGGACGGCTGAAAGAAGTGGAAACGAAACTGGCGTAAGTTCATCCATCAGCACTCAAACCTCATCAGCCGAGACGTTTCTAAACGCAGATAATGATGCTCTAGAAACGTCTCGGCTGATGAGATTCTTCCCCTCGCCGCTGGAAGTAATCAACAGTATCCTTTCGCTACCTTTACACCAAAAACAGTCAAAAGCCAGACAGTTTGAGCCATTAAGTATTTAGTTGAGCCAACGGCTGAAAGCTTTTGTTTATAAGCTTTCTAGCCTTAGTGACCGAAATTTCTTCACTACTATACCAAGGCGAAGCTGGAAGGGAGGGCGATTGATTGCAAAACTTTTGTTAGTTACGGCTGAAACAATGTATACGACCCGTTAATGGGACAATCGCAGGTCAAGGCACCTGAAAGCGCCGCTGTTCCTGCTGATGGAAGGTGCTGCCCATCCTGAGAGGATCAAAATGAGTACGACTAGGATATTCGACAGTTCTCAATTTCTTCAGCCAACCGAAGGGGAGCCTATTCGCTCTGTTGTTACGGAATCTAAAGATGCTGTCGTCGTTGCCTGGTACGTCAAGCCAGGACAAACGATTCTCCCTCACGTCCATCCCCATGGCCAAGATACCTGGACCATTTTATCTGGGAAGGGAGAATATTATCTAGATCAAGTAGGTACGACACAACCCATCATTGCCGGGGATATAGTCGTTGCTTTTATGGGGTGTGTGCACGGAGTCATTAATAACGGTGAGGAGCCATTAGTTTTTATTTCAGTTGTGTCCCCAAGCGACGCCGGATATTATCTGGTCTCATTAAGTGAAAGGCCTGATCAAAATACTGCAATCGCTTGGGACTGTTGAGAGTCAGCGCTCACAGTTTCAGACGCACGGCTTTAACTCAGATGAGTAACGCGGGATACGGCTGCGGGTGATCAAGAGATATCCCGGCATCGAAGCTTGCAGGCAGTTCAACGTTATCTAGAGGTGTCAGAGCTGCAATTCGAGGGGGCGATCGCTAGTGGATTAGTTCCTAATCGCTGAGCGCTACTTGCCTTGTTGCTCGTTGCAACAACCACAAAAGGGGTGATGTAACTCATTTTCTTGCTTAAGGTCTTGAAATCGGCTCACAAGACCGCGAATCTGACCCAGCAAGTCCTTGAGTCTTGCGATTGTTTCAGCTTGTTGGGCTAATAGCTTCTCTATTTCATCTTCCACTTTTACTGTCCAACGAGTTTAGTTGTTAGCAAGCTTAAAGATGTTCGGTTGGTCTATTCTCTGTCTAAATAAAGAGAATATGGTAAGTTTATTCGTTTTCGATGCCTATTCAGTGTTGAGGCTGACATCACGACTTCAACAATTAACCAAGTCGATAGCCAAACCCTCGGACTGTGAGGATGTATTGAGAGCTGCTAGGGTCAGTCTCTATTTTTTCTCTCAACCAACGAATATGGACATCCACGGTTTTGGAATCTCCCATGAAGTCCAACCCCCAAACCTGCTCCAGTAAATCCTCGCGCGATCGGACTTGACCTGGATGCTTCATAAATATCTCCAAAAGCCCAAACTTTTTCGGGGAGACTGTGACTTCTTTCCCTCGTAGCGTGACCCGACACTGCTGACGATCTAGAGCTAGGTCTTGAAATCTCAGGACTTGTTCTTTGGGTTTAACGACAAAACCCTGATAATTACGCAGCAAAACTCGACACCGGGCAATGAGTTCCCTGAGACTAAAGGGCTTGGTCAAATAATCGTCAGCCCCACTCCTAATCCCATGACAATATCAGCTTCTGCCGTTCTCGCACTGAGGATGAGAATTGGCGTCGAATGGCTCTGCTGGCGAATGAAACGACACACATCCAATCCACTAATGAACGGTAGCATGAGGTCCAGAATAATGAGATCGAATGGTTCGTCTCCTTCCCGTCGTTTAGGTGTAGCGTACTGAAGCCATTCGAGAGCTTCCCGACCATCTTCTACTGCTACGACTTGAAATCCTTCTGCTTGCAAGGGCAGAGCGACTGTGTCCCGAATGGCTCCTTCATCTTCAACCAACAGAATCCTAGAGTGCTGAGGGGGCTGTGAAAGGGTAAGAGCTTCGGGTGAATGCATAAAAGTGGTGGAGTTGAAATGAAGTCGTTGGCTTAAGCCAGGTAGTGAGAGAGCAGAAATCTAAGATGAGTCGTCAGCCTAGCTAAGTGAGTGAAGAGTGAAATCTTTCTTCAGTTGCGTCTGGAGCCAGAGGGCTAACCATACAATAGTGGCAATGAGCAATAACTGGGAGGGCAGAGTATGACTAGCTGCTTAATCACCATAGAAGTGGTCTTACAGGATTCAGCTTTAGAACTGGAACGAGTGATTGAGGCTGAATTGCAAAAGCAGGGAGAGCCGATTCACTGGGCTGTGACGGAAGTAGACTGCCAACGACAAAGAGTTTTAGTCGGTGCCCTCTTATGGCTGAAGCCGGAACTCAGTTAGATCGTTTGTTTTTTCATCGTGCAACCATCTATTGGTGGTTGGTTCTGCAAGCTGGGGAACTGTTAGGTGTCGTGTGACAACCAAGTTCTGGAAGGTAAGCGATCGCCCTACTAGTAGTTTTACTTCCTTTGAGTTAAAGAGCTGTTCCAGTATCTTCCCAAATCCGCAAGCAATGGTTTACCTGGAAGGCAACAGCTGTTTAACTCAGCGTCACAGAAGGTGAAAACCACGCTCCGTGGAAGCAAGCCTAGTAGCAGCGAATGACAATAAACTGACATCATCAATCGCGTAAACAGTGATCTAGGAGCGATCGCGCTAACCGAGAAGCGGGATGCACTACAAGTTTGATGCAGAATTACAAACTCAGCTAATCTAAAGCGATTTCAAGAATTGCGTTGTTTAGAGTGACAGAGTTGTGCTTGAAAGAGAATCGCCGCTCTGAACTGACTCCCCTCCTTCTACAATGGCCAGTAACTCCAGTGCCCTCTTAACCTCAGCTTTCTTGGATTTCTCAGAAGTGTCAGTCTCGCTAGAAGACAAAGATTCTTCAACTATTCTGGATGCTTTTTCGGCGGCCTGAAACAAAGCTAGTTTATAAGCTTCTTTTGCTTCGCCGCTTGTGGGTCCTTGAGCTGACATATCGTGACCTAACGTAAGTAAGTTGAGCCTGCCCTACCATCGTAAGTCTAAGCGCTCGTTTTGAGGGAGGCACAGCATTAAAGCTGACCTTCATCCCTTTTTAAGGGGCTTCTAATTTTTGTTAATTATAAGAAAATTTTTTAGTAAAACAATAGCATATTGATCTATTTCTGGGTATATAAATTTACTTATTTTTTGAGCAATACACTTAGTATTTATCTGCTCAAATCATATGTTTTTATAGAATAATAATGACAAATCTTTTAACGTATTTGAAAGGCTCAGTGCATTACTTATTTCTAGCTAGGAAATAGTCTTGAAGATATTTGTATAAAAAGCAATACGTCTACATTTTGATGGATTTCAGCTCGCCATTGCAGATTCGAACTGATTGTTCCTCCATTGATATAGATTTAGAAACATTGCGCTAGTTCTAGCCTTAATTCATCACTACTTAAATCGCGCTTAAAAGCTTCTTAATTTTTGAGTGTCAATTTTTGCATGGGGCTTATTTCTCAGGGTAGGCACCTGTCAAATCAAAGTTGCGATTGGAATTCCTCTAACTCTAAGTAAAAAATCATTTTTATTTTTTAGAGGTACTCTCGTTTTTTACTCTAATCACGGATCACGGAAATTTGTATGGCTAAGAACGTCATTATCATGATTGGTGATGGGATGGGTTGGGAACCTGCTCGCGCTGCGGCGATCGCGAAGCAAATTCAACAAGGACAAATTGGCACTAAGCTAAGTGATTTTTATACAGAAGGTAAGGGTGAGGGGCTCAGCTTTCAAGGGCTGAAGAATTATGCCATTGCGACAACTTACGGCACGACTATTCCCAACCAGGAAGGCGTTTACAGTACCGGAAATTCTGCCCGGCTGAACAGTGAAGAGCTTTTAAGAGGTCCGATTCCACCAGCTTCTGACAGTCCACTAACCGGTTCTACCCCGATTCGCCCTGGATTCGAATTCAACCCAGCCTTCAATCCAGGCACTCGCTCTTCGGGTGGGGCAACAGTAGAGGCAGGAGTCGTGGGTAACTTAGTGGGCTATGACCCAGAACGGGGTGGTGAGCTTCCCTGGACGCCAGGGAGCGATCCAGAGTACATCAAGTACAGCTATCCCGATTCTGCTAATACAGCCACAACTCTTTACACGGGGGTTAAGAGCTACAACAACGCGGTGGGCGTTGATATTTTCGAACAACCTCTAGAAACAATTCTGGCAACGGCCAACACACTCGGTAAGTCTACCGGTCTCGTCTCTTCTGTACCCATTGATCATGCTACGCCTGGGGCTGCTGCTGCTAATGTCAACCGTCGTAGTAAGTACGACGATGAGTTCCCAGGGCTAGATAACATCTTGCAGCAAGAACTACGGGTGTACCAACCCACCGTTCTGCTCGGAGGAGGACATCCCCTATCTAGCGTAGACGAAGCTGCTCTGCCGGAGGGGGTTGAGCCTGATTTTACGTTCATTACTGAGTCAACTTATCAAGAGCTGAGCAACAATCCTAACAGCAACCTTTATGGCTATAACTTCTTAGAACGAGGAACGAATGCTGCCCAAACGTTGCTAGAAACTGCCGCAGAAATTGATCCCGACGCTGGAGAGCGGCTTTTGGGTTTATATGGAGCCCGAGGACAAAATGGGAACTTACCTGTTCCCAGTGCCAATGGGGATTATGGTTTCACAGGTTTAGACCAATTCTCGCTGTTTGCTTCGACCTCTGGAGATGAGAAGGATCAAATTCCAGAACCCGATATTGAGCGTCCGCTTGCGCCCGGTGAAACAGAGGAACAATTCATTGCAACTGAGCGCAATGAGAACCCAACGCTGAGCGATCTCACCACTGCGGCTCTGGAAGTTTTAGAAGAGGATCAAGATGGGTTTTGGTTGATGGTCGAAGGAGGCGACATCGACTGGAGCTTACACGATGACAACTTGGACAATCTCATTGGCACAACCCTGGAGTTTGACCGAGCTGTTAGTAATGTAGTTGACTGGATCGGAGACAACGGCGGCTTCGAAGAAAACCTTTTGATTGTCACCGCTGACCACGACCATTACCTGACCCTGAATGAAAACTTTCCTGAACTCTTGCAAGCAAAGGGTGCAGAAGCCTTAACGTATGAGGAGCATACGCCTGAATCAGCCGGGCATTATTTCGGCTCTGACCCTGACATTAAATATGGTTGGGGATCCCACACGAACCGTCCCGTCCCGGTCTACTACCAAGGTGATGGCTCTGAAGTCCTTGATAGTCTAGTGGGGCAGGGCTATCAAGCTTATGGAGAACAGGTTCCAGGAATTGAAGGGCTTGTTGATCAAGTTCACATCTATCAAACCATGTATGCGGCGATTACTGAAGGAGCGGCCCCACTTCCTGCCCCTCCCATTCCCCAAGAGCAAGCCGAAGCTCTGCCAGCGCGTACCCCCCGATTTGCCAGAGCGGGTGGGGATGTCCTCGATATTGCCACTGATGAAATTGTGTTTGGTGGCAATGGCGCTGACTTGCTCGATGCGTCCGCAGGACAAGGAAGCAATCGAGTTTATGGCCGCAATGGTAATGACATCCTGATTGGCGGCTTTAACGATCGCCTCGCTGGAGACAACGGAGACGATATTTTGTTTGCTGGAACAGGCGGCAATACCTTGATTGGCGGTGAGGGTAGAGATCAGTTCTGGATCGCTTTTGGTAGCCTACCTAATTCTGGCAATCTGATTCGCGACTTTAGAGCAGGAACCGATGTCATTGGCATCTCTGGTCTATCTGGCGTGTCTGAGTTTGAAGACTTATCTCTCATCCAAACTGGTGCTGATACCCGGATTGTGGTCAGCGATTTCCCCTTGGCTGTTGCAGTTCTCACAGGAGTTCAAGCTAATACTCTGGCAAGTGAGAGTTTTGTCTTTGCCTAGTTCGCCATTGCGAAGATGAATGAGTTCAATCACCTTGTCAGCATTACTGATGAGGTGATTGAACTGTGAATTGCGGTTGGCTCAGCCTCAAGAGCCATCAATATTTGAATCGACGAGAGCGGTGAATTAATGCTCTAATTTCGTTTCTAACACCTCAGGATAAGGCAGTCCGCGTTAATTAGGATAACTATGGCTCCTCAAAATATTGTCATTTCATTAGATGGCGCAACGTTCTCCATTCTCAAGAACTATGTGGAGACAGAACAACTCAATCCCAATACAGGGCTTGGTCTGATTGCTAGAGAAGGTGTATTTGTTCCTAGCACTGTCGTGACACCTTCCTTGACAGCACCGAGTCATATTGCGATCGCAACGGGCTCAAGTGCTGCTCGAAATGATATTAATGCCAACTCCTTCCATCTTATTAAAAGCCCCTTCAACACCAATATCAGCGGCTTCGGTGCTCCTATCGGTGGCTATGATGCGTTGCACCCAGGTGGAGCACACGAGGATGAAACTTTGACTGCTGAGCCCTTGTGGGTAAAGCTACGAGAAGCGGGCAAGAAAGTAGTTGCAGCGACATTCCCTGGTGCCGATGGAGCCATTATCCGCTTACCAGGAGTTGATCCTGCCCCTATCATCCAGTCCAGCGATATCCGAACGGTGGATTACACGGTCCCATTTGGTGCTTTTGGCGGCCTTGGTGCCAAAGGATTTAGCTTGGATGCAGCAGACTTCACGGTTGCTCCAGAAGCAGCTGCACAAGAGCTGGCACGGCTAGGGATGGCCTCATTCAGCGATGTCAAAGTTGCTGAGTTAGAAGACATTCCTGCTCAGGGACGAGGAAGCCTTACTGGAGGTAGCAGCAATGCCTATGACTTGCAAATTGCAGCGATTGATACCACAGACGACCGAGTGGTGAATTACAACCAAGCAGTTGTCTTCGATGCCAATCGTGGTATTGAACCAATGTCTAACGCCCCCTCAACCGGATCGGCCTTTCTCAATCCCTACAACCAAACGATTCGCCCATTCTTCTTTGAGGGCAGTAATAACGTGGTCGGTACCTCCTTTATTCTCACAAATCTGGCTACTGATCTCTCTACAGTTCGCCTCATCCGGACCTCTGCGAATTACATTCCCCGCCCCGCTGATAATCCAGCAGTGATTGCCGATGTGAACGACATCAATAACACAATTGGATTTTGGCGACCCCAGCCCGACTTCCGCATTGCTCAGCGTATCTCACCAGGGCTTGAAACCTTCCCGGATCTCGAATTAGAAGGTGCAGATGAAGCTTTAATTGACACCTTTGTGGAGTACCAGACAGATGTCTTGTTGCGAGGCATCCAGCAAAATCCTGATGCCGATTTGGTGTTGGGCTATCTAGAGCAACCCGACGGGGCTCAGCACCAATTCTTGTTGACGGACCCCCGCCAAGCCACAGACCCCAGTAACCCTAACTCTATTGGTGTGGGGCAAGATCCGGCTCAGGTTGATCGCTTCCAAGACTATGTTTTGCATGCTTATCAAGTTGCCAGTGATGCTGTACAGCGTGTGATTGACGCCGTGGGAGTCGATGAAGCTGGGGTGCCAAACAGCAACATCGTGATCACTTCTGACCACGGATTTGCGCCGTTCCATACTGCCGTCCATATGAATAACATTCTGGCCAACGCTGGGTTTGACTTGAATCAGGTCCGAGCAGTGACCAGTGGACCAGCGGTGAACATTTACATTAACCTGAAAGGGCGCGAACCAAACGGTACTGTTGAATCCAGCGAATACCAGGCACTGCAACAACAAGTTGTAAGCACGCTGAGAGGCTTGCAGGATGAAAACTTCATCTATGCCTCAGAGGAAGACATTGCTCTGTTCGACAAGATCTACCAACGCCCCATCCCTAGTAACCCCACGGCTCAGGATATTATCAACGCTACCAGCCAATTCATCGGCCAAGACACGGGCGATGTGTTTGCCCTTCTAAGCTTGGGCTACAACTTCGACGGGTTTCAGCCATCAGTCCAGCGCAAAGGCGATGAGGTGCCTCCAGGAGAGCAACAACCCATCTTCTCCGTACCCAGCTTTTATGGTGCACATGGGTATGACCCGAATCTTCCAGAGATGCAAGCGAGCTTTCTGGCAATTGGACCTGATTTTAATGCAAACGCGCTCTCTGACCTTGAAAGAGTTCGCAGCATTGATATTGCGCCCACAATTCTTGATTTGCTGGATGTAGAACCAGCGCCGACGGTAGAAGGGACATCAATCTTTAACCAAACAGGCTCGAATGATTTTGAAACAGCCCTTGAACGACTGGAAGATGATGTTCTGGGCATCGTCGATGATAATCCGCTGCTATTATCAGGCGTGAGAGATGAGATTATTGATGCCTTTAATTTCCTAGGAGAGATTGATCCGACTGCCATAGAAAATATTCTCAACTTAGATAGCGATCGCCTCCTCAATGTTGTTGATGATTGGATCAATCTTGATCAAGTCATCAATGTTGCTAATCTCGCCACTTCCTTAGGACAAGGCAGCCTCCTCTTGGGTGAAGAGGCTATCAATGCAATCTCTGGCATCAGTGACCTGGAAGCCTCCACTGCAATTGAAGGGATGAATGCAAGAACCTCAAACTTTACCTTGGCTTAATTAGATTTTGGGTGGTGTTCTAGATCTGTTGGTAACTTTTCAGAAGCCAATACCCTAGATTAGTTTCGAGCATGGTGAGACACAGGTCTAGAATACTAACAACTTGTTTAGCCAAATCGTCCTTCAATATAGTCACGGGTGCTAGGATGGCTGGCCTCCATGAAGATCCTTGCAGTAGGACCAAACTCTACTAGACGACCGATACGTGTTTCATCTGTCGTAAAGAATGCAGTGGAGTTGGAAATACGTGAGGCTTGCTGCATATTGTGAGTGACAATCACAATCGTTAAGTGCTGGCGCAAACTGCTGATCAATTCCTCGATCTTCATTGTGGCGATCGGATCGAGGGCGGAGCAAGGTTCATCCATCAGCAAAATTTTTGGCTGTACTGCTAAGGCTCTAGCAATACAAAGCCGCTGTTGCTGACCACCAGATAATCCTAAAGCAGATTTGTTGAGATTATCTTTGACCTCATCCCAGAGAGCCGCCCCTCGTAAAGCACCTTCAACAATTTCATCTAGCTTATCTCTGGAGGGTCGTCCCAGCAATTTCACGCCATAAGCTACATTTTCAAAGATGCTCATGGTGAAAGGGTTGGGTTTTTGAAAGACCATGCCAATTTGCCGTCGTAGCTGGTTCAAATTGACACGGGAATGATAGATGTTTTGGCCAAAAAATTCGACACGACCTTTGACCTGAACTTTTCCTTCCAACTCAGCAATGCGATTCAACGCCTTAATAAAGGTTGATTTGCCACATCCGGAAGGGCCAATGATTGCTGTCACCTGTCTTGGAGGAATTGCGATCGTCACATCCTCCAAAACTTTATGATTGCCGTAAGCGAAGGTGAGGCCAACCACATCAAAAGCAGGAATCAAAGGTTGTAGAACATTTTGAGAGGTAGGAAGGGTTTGGTGAGTGCTAGCATCTAGTGCAGGTTCAGGGAGATCAAACGACATAATTTAGCCAAGCTTCAGGCGACTACGGGTGAGAAAACGTGAGATTAGACTGGTAACTACCACAAGTAACAGCAACACCAACGAAGCTGTCCAAGCTAATTGGCTCCGTTCGGGGTAAGGCTCGTTGTAATAGTTGAAAATGAGTACTGATAGGGAGGGGGTAGGGCTTGTCAAACCTTCCAGCCAGTTTTGGCTGAACAAGGCTGTAAACAGAAGAGGAGCTGTTTCTCCTGCTGCACGAGCGATCGCAAGCAGAATACCCGTAGTAATGCCTGGTAAAGCTGAGGTGATAACAACGCGCCAGGTGGTTTGCAGTTGGCTACCTCCCAAAGCAGCAGAAGCTAAGCGCTGAGACAGAGGCACCAGCTTCAAAGCCTCTTCCGTGGTAAGCACCACAATAGGTAACATAATCACAGCTAGTGCAAATGCCCCTGCGATCGCAGAAAAGCTACGAGTGGTTAGGACAATAACCCCATACGCAAACACGCCCACGACAATGGAAGGTACACCGCTCAGAACTATCGTCATAAAGCGCACGATCTTGGCCCAAGCCACATCCGCCTTAAACTCTACTAAAAAGATTGCGGTCAAGATGCCAACTGGGATACTGAGCAAGGAAGCCAAGCCTACCATTGTCAAGGTGCCTAGAATGGCATGGGCAAATCCATTAGGCACATCTACAACTCCAGCAGGAGCGGGCAGCGATACTAGCATTTCCCACTTAAATGCAGGAACTCCTGCGGCTAGGATCTTGCCCAAAATTGCGAGTAGTGGCAGGAGCGCTAGTCCCGCTAAACTGAAGGCGATCGCAGTCATCCCATAACTGAAGAGCACTCGACGCAGCGAGAGGGGGCAACTGAGTGTATCTACAAAATTGGCTTCTATAGAGGGTGGAGGAGTGGGAACTGAATTCGTTGACATAAGAATTTATCGACGAGACTGACTGACTACTTGAATCATCAGCACCGCTGCAACATTGACGAGCAGCGTTAGCACAAACAGGATCAAGGCCAAGTACATCAAGGCTCCGACATGTAGTGCATCTAAAGCTTCAGCAAATTCATTGGCTAGAACCGCTGGAATGGTATAACCCAAATCTAGAAGAGACAGGCTAATTTGAGGAGAATTGCCAATTACCATCGTCACTGCCATCGTTTCGCCTAAAGCGCGTCCCAAAGCCAATGTAGCTGCACCTAAAATTCCAGACCCACTTGTAGGTAGCAGCGCACCCACAATCGTTTCCCACCGAGTTGCCCCTAAGGCCATTGAAGCACTGCGAAGCTCCTGGGGAAGGGCTAGCAGCACCTCTCGACTAATCGCCGCGATCGTGGGCAAGATCATGATGGCTAGGATGATCCCTGCCACCAATAAGCTGGGTCCAAAGGGTTCTGTGCTGAATAAGGGCAGCCACTTTAATAGTTGATAGAGCCACTGCTGAATAGGTTGGAGGAAGGGGATCAACACAAAGATTCCCCATAAACCCACAATGACGCTAGGAATAGCAGCTAATAACTCCAAGATAAAAGCAAAGGGCAATCGCACCCAAAGAGGCAAAAAATCTTCGCTCGTGACTAGAGCCACCGCAACGCCAATCGGTACTGCTAGCAATAGGGCGATTGCAGAGCTGACCAGGGTGCCATAGATGTAGGGCAATGCTCCAAACACCAACTCACCTACATCCCAATCTTGACTCCACAGGAATCCAACGCCAAATCGCTGTATAGCGGGTTGTGCTTGCTGAAAGATAACCCAACCTATCCACAGTAAAGTAGAAACTGTTCCCAGAGCCAAAGCTCTGACTAACCAAGTGAAGCTTTGGTCGAGCCAAAAGTTTTGTCCCCGAGCAAGTTTGAGATCAGGAACAGTAGCTTCTGGATCTAGTAGCAGCGCTAAGGAAGGATTCGTAGCGGCCTTGAGGAACTTATCAATCGATTCAGCTGAGTCAGACATAGATGAAGAGATTGAGTCAGGCTAAGCCAAGAAAGGTTTATAGAAGAGACAGGCAGAGGACATCTCTGTTGAAGATGCCCTCACAGTAGTTGTAGTTGATGACAACTTGATTGCTTGAAGCGCAATCTACTTCACATTGCTTTTAACTACAGCTCTAGCTCGATCGGCCACAGATTTAGGAATTCGGGTGTAGTCTAGATCATCATTAAGATCTTGGCCTTCTGTTAGAACCCACTCCACCATCTTTTTGACGGCCTCAGCTTTAGCAGGATCTGAATACTGCTTGTACACCATTAGCCAAGTAAGACCTGCAATCGGATAGCCATCCGCAGGGTCTCCTTCAAAGACGCGGAAGTTGTCGGGATACTTAACTGCCGCTAGCGCTTTGTTGGCTGTTTCTAACGAGGGAGAAACAAACGCTCCCTGCTTATTCTGCACTTGGGCCGTTTGCAGCTTGTTTTGCTTGGCGTAAGCGTACTCAACATAGCCAATGCCACCAGTAGTCCGAGCGACTTGAGCGGCAACTCCAGGATTGCCCTTACCTTTGATGGGATTGGTGGTCCACTTTGGAGCTGTGCCGACCCCCACCCGACCTTTGAAATAAGGATCGATCGCACTCAAGTGATTGGTGAAGATAAAAGTTGTACCACTACCATCTGCCCGCACAACACTTTTAATTGGCTGATCAGGCAGCTTGGCACCGGGGTTGTCAGCAGCAATTTTAGGGTCATTCCAACGAGTAATTTGGCCTGAAAAAATTGCTGGTAGAACCTTACGAGAAAGCTTCAGGTTATTAACACCAGGGAGGTTATAAACAACTGCAACTGCACCGCCTGCTGTAGGAACCAACAGCACACCATTTTTTACCTCTGCCATTTGGGCATCGGTCATGGCTGCATCGCTACCACCAAAGTCAACCGTGCCAGCAATGACTTGGCGAACACCGCCACCACTACCAATGGCTTGGTAGTTAATTTGCATGTCAGGATACTTCTTTTTGATTTCGGCAGCGTACCGCTCGTAAAGCGGGGCGGGAAAAGTAGCACCTGCGCCGTTTAAGGTTAATGCTTGGGCGATCGCAGTCGAAAGCGGGCCAAATGTAAGAGAAACCGTTGCAACTGAGGCAACAACTGTACGACGAAAAGCGGTCGTAAAAACAACCATATTTGCCTTGTCCTCAATCAGGAAATATCAGCAGCGATCGGTGCTTGGTCAACCACTGACAACCGTACAATTTGACCAGTTAAGTTTAAGTAAATGGATAGATAAGAGTAAGTTAAATTTGGTTGAAAAACTGTTTAATCTTTAGATTTTTGGCTATTTTTCAACTCAATTCTTAACCTTCTTAACTAAATTCATTGATATACTTTTCGATAAGATTTTCTGAGCTATCAAATAAACCTCAACTTCTACAAGCACCAGAGGAGGTAGAGCTACCGCACCGAATAGTTACTTTAATTTCTCAGACTTTGAACAAATAACTACATGCTTTGCACAATCAAGTGAGTGAAGCACAACTCTTAAAAACACTTCAGAAAATCCTAATTTAATTCCTAGCTAAACTTGCTTTAACCAAAGATAGAATTTTGAGTTAGTTTTGAATT
The DNA here is from genome assembly GCF_039962155.1 of Trichocoleus desertorum AS-A10. Lineage (NCBI taxonomy): Bacteria > Bacillati > Cyanobacteriota > Cyanophyceae > Leptolyngbyales > Trichocoleusaceae > Trichocoleus > Trichocoleus desertorum. The sequence continues at coordinate 18,069 of NZ_JAMPKN010000047.1, forward strand.
TATTTAGCTCAAAAATTCTCTGGTCTCTTCAGTAATTAGTAGTTACCCTAAGTCCATGATCCAAGCTTATACCAACAAAAATCTCTCTGATTCTTTGCGAGTTTTGGTTCGACCAATGTTGTTGATCTCTCTTGGTCTACATGGGCTACTTTTGTTAATCCCTACAGCTGCCAACCATAAGGCTACCGCTCCAAAATCTGAAAAAACTGTCAAAATCACCCAGCTGTCCCCCACAACGAAACCTTCGAGTATCAAGTCAACCGCTAAAAAACCTGTACCGCAAACTCTGGCAACTATGCCAAAAGCAGTGCGTCTACCGATCGCTCGCACAGCCCAATCCCAACCGATCATTCCAGCTATTGCTAAACCACTACCGCTTGAACGGGTTCAAGCGGTAGTGGCTGACCCCACGCCTATTACTTCTAGCCCTACGCCTGCACCTACGGAGACAACCGCACCCACAGATGCAGAGGCACTCGCACCCACCGCTACCAACCCGTTAGAGGATTTTCCACACTTTCCAGGCGCTAAGGCTGGCTGTCTCGATATTCCTTCCTGCTTTCAGACAGGCAATCCTCTCGCTAAAGTAGCGGCTTATTTTGAAAAAGAGCTGCCAGCCAAACAGTATGAGCAGCGCTTAGAAATAGATGAAATAGATCGAAAAGTTTATCAATTCTCGCGAGCAGGTTTGACCCAGTATCTCAGCTTGATTGAGATTGAGGGAACTGGAACTGTCTATGTTCTCGCCGATGCACCCCGCACTTTAGACGAGCTGAAAAAAGCTGTAGAAGTTCCGGTTGAGTTGGGCAATGTTTTAGCACAACTAGTTCCCGAAACTGGAACGGCAGGCATTAATGGTGAGGACTTTACTGACAGTATCAACGCCACTCCTAAGGATTTCACAGAGCCTGAAAGGTTTTATGAGAGTTTAGGTGGTGTTGATGCAGAAGGCTTTGAGATTACCCCAACTCCCAACTCAGAGATCTACGGCGATCTAAAGGTCGTCCGAGGGCAAACGCCTGAGCAAACTCTCATCAGCACCATAACGCCTACTCTCCAAGGTAACGGTTTTACGGTTTCAGCCAATTCTTCAGGTGAGTACGGTGGAGGATTGCTTTATCAAATTCAGAAGGGTAAGTTCACGGGCTACCTGAATCTAGTACCAACCAAAGATGGCACTGGAACTATTGTCACTGTTTGGACTAGTTCTCCGATGTAACTAAGTTCTGAGTGACTCTGCTCAATGCTCCTAAACAATTTCTGGAACGATTTCTGGGAAGTTCTCAGGCGATCGCTTAACTCTCATCCACAGCTAGGGAAACGCGATCGCCTCCCACATCTCGCATGGTTGCTAGCAACTTTACTACCTGTTCGTAGGGTAACTTGCTATCTGCTTTCAGAATCACTGCTCCCTTAGGATTTTGCACCAAGTAGGCTTGCATCTGTTGCGCTAGTGCTACTTCATTGGTTGGCTGGTCAGCGAGTAAGACTTGTCCTTGCCGATTCAAGCCCACTACCAGGGGATCAGGAGTATTTTGCAGTTCTGTACTGGTATTAGCACTGGGTAGAGTAATATTGACTGTTTTTTGATTGGTCAGCGTCATGGAGACAATAATAAAGAATGTCAGAACAGTCATGATCACATCCATCATGGGAAGCAGATTTAACTCTGGCATCTCAGCTCTGTTCTGACGAGACTTAAATCGCATCTTTTTCTGTGCCTAACTTGGTGTTTAACTTAGCTGAGTTAGTGTCCTTCAACTGAAACGACCGCATCGTTAGCGGTGGGGCGGGAGGCGATCGCATATTTTGGTGAAGTTTGGCTAGGTTGGTGCGGTTCATACCAAAACTGCCGATAAATCAGCTCTAGCTCACTGCCTGCTTCTGAGAAATAGTCCATCTGTTGAGCTTGTAAGGTCACAAATACCCGAAAGCAAGCCAGAGCCATGATCGCCACAATCATTCCAGTTGCTGTCGAAATTAACGCCTCGCCAATCCCCGCAGCGGCTTTTGTTGTATCTGCTGCGGTACCGCCAGTCCCAATGTTGAGGTTGGCAAAAGTTGTGATCAATCCTGTAACAGTTCCCAACAGACCCAGCAGCGGTGCTATGCCCACAACAGTCTCTAGGAGTTTGTCGCCCTTACGCATTTTGACAAACTCTTTGTCTCCAGCTGCTTCCATGGCTAAGCGAAATGTTTCAGGAGTGGGCTGGTTTAGTTTCAAGGGTGCTAGTAAGAAGCGACCAATCGATAGATCTTGAGCTTGGTGAGCGATCGTCATCGCCTTCTCTAGGTCGTAGCGAGCAGCTTCTAAAACATCATGGACAATGCGGTCTTCTTGCCGCAGTAGTTTGAACCAAAACCAAGCTCGTTCTAGGGCACAGGCAACAGAGGCAACAGACAAACCTAAAAGGGGCCACATAACAGGACCCCCCACTAAGAATAAATCAAATACTTTAGCCATGATTTCTTTAGAAACAGCCAGCTCTTCAGTTCTTGACTGCAATCAATTCACCGTCTACAGAATACCTGAGCTATGCTCCCTACATAGTTAAGGCAGCGTAAGCAAAAAGATAACTTGCGGTTAAGTTCTATTCCTATAAACTTCTTCAGCAGTTATTAGATTACTTTTGGCAAACTTTATGATGGCAATTTCAAGTGTCAAATAGCTTAAAACCTTTAGTGAAGTTATGGAGCTTTTAATCAATAAATTGAGCTATTAACAAAACTACTGTTCCTCTTTCGTCATTAAGTAAAAAGAAGTGGCTCAAGCGCAGTCGAGCTAATTTTATATCTAAGACTGAAAGTAGGCGAAAGGTATTTATTACTATTTATCCACTGGCGGGGCTTGTAAATCTGGCAACGTCAAAATAGCATATTCAGTTCCTAAAATTGAATAGCCTTCAATTTTAGGACGTTAATTCTTTATAGATTTTTTCCAGCAACAACTGATTCCCTTTTCTATGTTTGCAAATATTTCTGAGGTAAGGAATAAACTTTAACTAACCCTTATCTTAATTTTAATCTTGGTAAATTAGTTTCTATAAGGTTGCTCACAAGAGTTCAACAAAGAGCAACCAAAACAGCTTTGCTCAGTTCAGTATTTTATTTTTTAGTTGTTGACTCCTATGTTTCCAGTTCTCACTTCGAAATCATTGACGAAGCTAAAAAACAAGTTTCTATGGGTATTACCTCTATCTATCTTATTGAGTGAGGGACTTCCTGCTTTTGCGGGAGTACATCTAACAATGGGAAACCCAAGTGGTGCTACAACGAGCACTACGAATTCCACAAACTACTTAATGGAAAAAGCACAGTATGCCTTGTCTTATAACAACTCTAAACGGATTGCTAACTGGGTAAGCTGGCAATTAAATAACTCTTGGTTGGGTAGCGCTCCCCGTCAGGATGATTTTCGTGCTGACACTACTCTACCCAGTGGTTGGTACCGAGTTGTTAGCTCCGATTACACAGGTAGTGGTTACGATCGCGGCCATATGTCTCCTTCTGCCGATCGCACTAATACAATTACTAATAACTCTGCCACTTTTTTAATGACCAATATCTTGCCCCAAGCCCCTGATAATAATCAGGGATACTGGGCGAGTTTAGAGAGCTATGCGCGATCGCTAGTGACCAATCAGGGTAAAGAACTCTACATTATCTCTGGAGGGTATGGTCAACAAAGCACCATCGCAGGAGGCAAAATTTCTGTTCCTTCTCGACTCTACAAAATTATTGTGGTCACCAATCCTGGCACAGGAGCTACAGGAGTCACAACATCAACTCGTGTGATTGCCATCGACACACCGAATGTGAATGGCAACCGATATGCAGACTGGGGAACCTACCGGACCACAGTAGATGCTATTGAATCTAAAACAGGCTACAACTTCCTCTCCAATGTCAGTTCCTCTGTGCAATCTGTAGTTGAGTCTAGAGTAGACAGTGGCCCCACCCAATAGTTGAACGTTGGCTCAACTCGCTTCCAAGCCCTTACAAAAGTAAGGGCTCTACAACTCAATTGAGAAATTAGCAAGAACAAACTCTTAAAAACTCCTAGAGCCACAAGCCTGTCAGTTGCTCTATCTACGTTCAAACTTACATATGATCTTCTGCTACTGATTAGCTTGGCACTAGTTATCAAAGCCTGGGCAATAGTATCTAGGGGCGATTGCATTAATCGTGTTGATATCAGCAGGAGATTGAGTTTTGCGAAATTCAATAAAAGTACCGAGATCGAGAGCATTACAAACATCTTTAGCTTTTTGTACGATCGCTTGTGGATTGCTGCTAGTTAGAGGTAGTAAAGTAGGGCTTTCATCAGGATATGTTTCCAATAAACTTCTATAATCTCTGATGAAGTTTTGATCAGTTGCAGATAAGGGTTGAATGGTCTCTGGAGTTCCACACAAATCATCCAGTTTTAGAATGATACCGTCTGGCCTCTGCATATGACAAATAGTGTCTTTAGGATCTGCAATGACTGGAAAAACTGGGGCGGATGAGGTCTCTATCAGCTCTCCAAAAGCAGGACTGGCACCAATCATGATTATGAGACCACTAATAGCAAACAAGGTTGGTTTAAGCTGATTAGAATACTCCATGAAATCAAATATCATCTTAGGACAATGTTAGTTATAACAAAAATTGCGACATCAATAGGAACTCTGAATTCAATGAATTTGACAATAAACTAATCTTGGTACTATGTTTTCTAGCTAATATCTAGATATAAAAGAGAGTGTGAGATGAGTGTAGTTGAATCACTGAAAAAATCAAGTGAGGGACTGCTCATGACAAGTGAGTCAGATTGCCCGTTTGAAGTATTTTTATGGGAAGGCCAAGCCCAAGAGCCTTTAACTATCGAAAAGCTACTCCGCCTTACAGACCACTTACAAAATTCTCCGGCTGAAATTATAGAACTAGAGTATTTTTTTCGTAACCTAGCTCAAGCACGAGACTGGCATGATGAGAATCAGAAATTAATGGTAGGACGATTTCAGACCTTGATAGAAACCTTAAAATCAAACTTGAATAAGATTCAAGTTTATCGAGTCGGCACTATCAATGTTGATATTTACATTGTTGGTAAAACTGTTTCTGGTGACTTGGCAGGATTAACAACAAAATTGGTTGAAACATAAGTAACTTGGTGTTGCTGAATGAGAGGGTGACCCATCACGGGTTGGTTTGCGTTGAAGAAGCCAAACTTTATTCTCGCCCTACCACTCTACCGCTAATTATTGGGGCAGCCGTTACAGAAGCAACTGCCAAATGCTTGGGGAGCTGGGCCGACGGGCTGATTACCATTTCACGCCCACCCGAAAAACTCAAACGAGTCGTTGATGCTTTCCGACGCGGAGGGGGGGAAGGAAAGCCCATGATTTTGAAAGTGCAGCTTTCCTACGACCACACGGACGACATAGCTCGTCAAAAAGCTCACGAACAATGGTGCAACAATATCTTTAAGAATGTTTTGATGACGCAGCTACGAACACCGCAGCAGTTTGACGCCGCTGGAGAATTTGTCGCACCAGAAGAGCTAAATGAACACGTCCGGATCTCAGCCGATCCACAGCAGCAGATTGCCTGGTTACAAAAGGATATTGAAGTAGGCTTTGATGAATTGGTTTTGCATAACGTCAACCGAGAGCAGGAGGGCATTGAGCCGAGATACGTACAAAAATTTATCATATGGATATCAAAGCCTTGTTGCGTCTTGCTTTCAGCTTTTTGCATAGAACATAGCTGATCCTGTTGAATAGTTGCGCCCCTCTACAACTACTCAACGAGAGAATTAGGGTTTCAGGCTTCAGATAAACTAGAAAATAGGGTATGTACTACTGATTTCTGAGTAGTACTTAGGTCATAAGTAGTCCAAACCTGTACTATTCAAGGTTTTCACGAATTACAGCTAAGGACAAAAAGCTAGAGTGCGGACCTAGCCTGTATTTCAAGGCGATGTGATAAAGAATTACACGTATCTCGGCTCAATGCCCTTTAGACATGACCGCCATTAGTGTATCTGTTGAGCCGCGTGGCGACTGGTATAGCACCACTGCTTGTGGTGGGGGATGGATACATAAGAGCCAATTCCGCCCATTTCGTTAGCATTATTCAAGACGGTGTAGATCTAGAACGAGGCACTATGAATCCAGTTGAGGCGATCGCAACGGTTAAAGACAACACGTTACAGGTGGATGAAGACGGCGAAAGTAATTCAGGATCAAGCTCTGAGGAGATCTTATGCCGCCATTGCTTGAGAACAGCAACCAATGGCATCAAGTGCCAGGGGATATGTGTTGCAGATAGCGACTACTAAATCTCAACTAGGGTAAAATATCGAAGATACCGCTGCCGCTTTCCCCGCTGCGACCTCAAAACCTAGTCCTAGCGGATAATGGCGCTAAGTTTCCACTAGGACTAAATTGGACAAAGTCTTTGAGGTAACCGAGGGCATGAAAGGGTGTGATCAAAACACTGCGATCGCACCTCTTAATTTTTCGGTTTGCGAGGAGGGGTTGTACGTTGCTTGCAAACATTGCTGAAAACGAATAGTAGCGTGCTTTTTATAGTACGCCTCAAACGATTGAGAATTCAAGCGATCGCGCTCACTGGGCGCAGATAACCTTTGCCACTTAACCGAGTATATTGCTACGTTCCGGTGCAGCGCTGTTGTTCGGCAGCTATTGGTAAGTTCAGCCATGTCTTTTGCCGATGTTTAGAGTGAATTTTCATAAGTTGTCCTCGAACTCCTGCACGAACCACGCAACATCTTCGCGCTTGAGCCCAGTTGCTTGATAAAACGCAACAGCACGAGCGTCATCAGCCATTGCAGGAATATAGAGTGCGCTCAGGCTACGCGAACGACATAGATTTCTGGCGAACTCAACCAAGGCCCGGCCCACGCCCTGCCGTCGATGCGCGACGGCGACGCCGACCTCGTAGATGAACAATTCCGTAGCCGCTTCGGTATACATCTCCAACTCATAAGCTGTTAGGCCGCCGATAGCTTCATCCTCGCGCAATGCAGCAACGGCGTGAAAATCAGGGCGTGACAGCAAGCGCAGCAGAGTTTCGGACGAAGGCGGCGGTTTGGTCACGTTGTCCTCTTGCCGCCACATCTCGAAAAGCTGCTGCGCCATTGACAGGTCGTTTGGGCCAAGTTCTCGAATGGAAAATGTCATGTCAAATAGCCCAATAGACCTGAAAGGGATTTGCAGTTCATCAAGTCCTTTTGCATATTACAACCTGGATTCGCTGGTGTTCCCTTGAGTGTCGAGTGCATTGAGGTTGTACTGCTGCTGTCAACTACGTTCGGCTTGCTTAAACAGGTTAGATACAGCTCCCTTGAGGATATATGGCAATAGTTTCGGACCTGGTAAGAAAACGATCCCCAACTGCTGCATCAATCCAAGTGCATCGCCCTGCCCCCAATGCTCTACGATTTTTCCATTCTCCACTCGATCAATATGCATGATAGACAAGCTAATCTGCTTACCTGTAGGCGGAAGTCCCTGAAACTCTCCAACATGCGTTGCGGTGAATTTTCCACAAGTGACCACTTTATCTTCGGAGATGATGACCTCATCAAAGATGTGCGCCCCCTGCTGAAAGGCTAAATAAAATGACATCCCAAACCGTTTAAATCCTTCCCCGTCTAATGGCTCAGGTACACCCGCCAAGTGAGCCACAAAATTTGGAGCCAAAAGCTCTAAGGCTTGCTCCATTTTGCGATCGTCAAAGGCTTTGTAGAACTGGAGAATGAGGGCTTTGTTTTGCTCAATCACCATACAGAACTTCGTTTTGGCTAGGTTGTAACGCGGCGACTAAGAGAACTTGACCCAACTTTCGAGCTAACTTCAAAACACTGCCTCAACCATTATCCTCAAAGCACATTGACTTTATGGAAAGACCAATAACTTTTCGACTACGCTCACAACCCGAAATTGAAGCAGTAGAATGGCCGCGGTCAGCGGCTATCAACACCTTTGCAATACTACAAGCGCTCTGGATCAGTTCGCTGCACCAGAATGGTTATGCGGTGCGCCTATTGAATTCTGGGTTGTTTCCAGTGCTTCATCTCTTCAGCAATTCTCATTTTGACGAAAAGCTGTTCAAGCTTTAGCAATGCCGCTATTGTACTGACATCTGAGAAACCCAAGAGGGCCAGAACCGTTGAAAGAACGGGGGTTGTTTGA
>NZ_JAMPKN010000048.1:0-25899 GCF_039962155.1 Trichocoleus desertorum AS-A10
TCTCGATTAGTGCGCAAAAGCTTATCCTTTTCCAAGTCACTGGAGAATCACATTAGTGCGATTTGGTACTTCATCCATCACTACAATGCATCATTACCTGTGTAGCACTACCATGGAGTTTTCTTGAAGCGATCTCAACATCTCTTCCATTAACGAAAAATGTTGTGATATTTGGTCATCAAAACCGTGTACTTTCCTTAAATTTGTCATCCCTGAAGGGCGAATTAGAAAGGAGGGCGATCGCTCAATTGTCCACTGTGCAAACTCTTGCAGGATTATTCTATTTGTGAAGAAAGATGTGACAATGCATAGCCATGTATAGAAAGCGATCGCTCAATCACAGACAATGCAAGCACTATGACTATTGTTTTCTTTATACAGAAAGATGTAACAATAGATAGGAAGAATTTTACAGTATCGTATTGTTTCAAACTATTTCTCTCACTTAAGAAGCAGGCACGCATCACAGATGATGAACGTTAAGCTGCGCTCTGTCCTTTGTCAAATCTAGGAGAACACCATGAGAGAGTTGCCCCCGCACAAAGTGAGTTCTTCAAAGAGGCAGCTAGGGACAGAGGCTGAGCAGAGGTATGAACGTCAGCAAGACTTTGGACAGGCTCAATCTCGGTGGAAAGTTCAGAATCGGCAACCTCGTCCACCGATGCCAATACCAAAACCAAATTTTCGAGGTTTGTCTCAGGAATTAGCAGCTAGCTCGTCTCAGAGCCTAGTACTTCAGCCGAAGCTAATGATTGGTGCATCAAAAGACAAGTACGAGCAAGAAGCCGATCGCCTTGCTCAACAAGTTGTACAACATTTAAGTACTCCGCATTTAGATCAGTCCTTGTCAAATCAAGCCCTTCAACAAAAATCTGGTTCTAATGGGGGGAATCTGCAAATGAAGCCGAAGACTCAGCTCCAACTCGGCCAAGATGCTATGGTAGCAAGTCCAGAACTGGAGGCTTCGATTCAATCCACACGCGGCAGTGGACAACCGCTTGATAAAACAATTCGAGCATCAATGGAACAAGCATTTGGTGGCGTAGATTTCCGTGGAGTCAGGATTCACACAAGCGATCATGCTGATGCTTCAAATCGCTCCATTAAGGCGCGAGCTTTCACTACAGGAAAGGATATCTTTTTTAGACGAGGGGAATACAATCCAAGCAGTACAGAAGGACTAAAACTGCTTGCACATGAGTTAACACATACTATTCAGCAAGGTACGGGTGGCTTCCAGCCTCAATTAATTCAGCGCGCAATTGGTTTTGAGTTTGAATTTGGCACTTGGAAAACACAACACGATGATGAAAATCAAAGTCGCCTGGCTAAGGGAGAAAAAATTATAGAGGGACCAGGATATAAGATCGAAGGCGAGTATGCCGACGACAGTACTTCTGCGATCGAAGTGGTTACAAAACCATATGCAACCAAGGATGAGGCTTTAGTTTCAGTTGAGGATGCCCGTAAAAAGTTAGTTGATATGGTAACAGTGCATGAACAGTACAATGAGCCGCTCTCAGCCGCTGACTTTGGTGGAGACAGCAACATCAACATCATCCCAGGTGCTCCGATCGGAAAAATGCAAGCATCTCCATCTGTCTCACTAGACAAAATTCCTGAGTTATATCGTCACGGAGTGGGAACTTCCTACCAAGGCTATGTCAGTAAGTTTATCAGTGAGATGAACGATCAAGACTTTAAGGAGAAATTTTTAAACCAAGCAACTCCAAGTGAGGAGCTCGTAGGCCTAGTCATGTTGCTGGTATCTTACTTGGAACAAGGATCACGTAAGCAGGCACTTTTCTATCCAAAGTCAGCCTTTACGATTATGGCCCGTACCTCGTTCACTAAGATGTTCCAACTCGTACCTGAACACGAATTTTTTAGCGCTCGTAGAAATTTAGACAAATGGGTCAACATGGTTTTGACTATAGCCCAAAAGATGCTGCCGTCCTTCCAAAGAAAAGAGACTGGGGAATTCAAACGGAACTGGAATGTCGGTAAAGGCTTTGGATCTTATCAGTTGGACGCCAAAGACAAGCTGATTCCAGTAACGAAAGCACGATCGCTCAAGGAGCTCAGGAAAGAAGCGGTACTGGGAATGCCTTTAATGGAAATAGATCCATTATTTGGTGATCCAGAAAAGCAACAGTACAAACTGAATGTTACCCGGGATCAGTGGCTGCGAGATCTGCCTTATCAGGATTGGTTGAGCAAGGGTACAGATAAGCGCTTTGAAGGTATGGGAGCCTATGGTGAGTCTACTGACATCGAAGTTCTAGAGGATGAAGCAGAACATGCTACTGAAAGTTTAGTAGATGAACTAAATCTGGATAGTCTACATGCTGATCAACCGAAGAAGGCGCAACCTAAAGAAGCTCCTATTTTCGAGCTACGTGGGCTGAGAGATATGTTCGGCATTGATCAAGATGTAAACTTGGATAACTGGGCAGAAAAAGTTACAGCCGTCTTTAAAGTGATTGACAATACTAATCAGGCAACTTATAAGCCTGGAGGTAAGCCACAAATACCCCAGGATGTTGATAATCCTGATATTTGGGATAAAGTATAGGGGACTCGTGAACCGGGCACATCTAATTTTAGGGATGTACAGAACCAGGCAAAAGATCCCAGCAATTACGTCTGAACCAAATGAGTTATCGTTGAGTTTCTATTGGCGCTCGCCCTCTGCTACCGGGAGCTAACAGTATCATGAGATTGCAGCGCCTCAACCAAACCCAATCTGCCTCTGCAAGTTCTACCGTGCTGAGTGAAGCAGCAATTAAACCTCCAGAGCATCCTGTAATGCAACTGCAAGCAACAATCGGCAGTCATGCGGCAAGTCAATGCATTACCGTACACCCAAGAACTCCTGATACTCGGCAACCAATTCAGGCAAAGCCCATTTTCCGGGGCTTATATCAGGAATTGGCGAGTGAAATGAGTGAAGTTCAAACAACGCCATTGAATAAGCATGATCAAGGTACAGGCCAATCTACAGGCAACAACAGTTTGCCCAGCAATATGAAAGCCAGGATTGAGAGACTTTGTGGCATATCCATGGACGGTGTAAAAGTTCACTATAATTCAGCCCAACCTATTCAAATGCTGGCACGGGCATACACGCAGGGCGACGATATTTATATAGGACCAGGGCAGGAAAAGTACCTTCCACATGAAGCTTGGCATGTTGTTCAGCAAAAACAGGGGAGGGTTCGAGGAACAATACATCTTCAGGGCTTACCAATCAATGATGAGCCTTGGCTCGAACGAGAAGCTGATAACATGGCGGCACGAATAGCAGTAACTACAACAAACGAACATCTGCATCCAACTGCTGCTGAGTACCAGGGTAATAAAGTCAATGACTATTCCATGAGTCCTCCCAACAAGGACGAAAAGCCGATAATTCAGCAAGCTGTTTACTACTCATCCAACGCTAGGGGGCAACCCGAATATAAAATGCAGAAGACCTCAGTAGTTAATGCAGTCAAGAAGGAGATTGGCAATGATAGGACAGAAAAATATGTTAAAGAGATTGACCCCATCATTGATACAGCAATTAGATCACCAGATAAGATACTTTTGTCAAAAGTATTGAAAGACATCAAGGATATAGTAGAAAAAGCAGAAACAGTAGAGAAGCGTAAAATAGAGAAAACAAAGACTCAAATTGAGGAAAATAAGGCCAAGCGTGAGGAAGACGTAAAGCGACTATTGCATCCAGAATATCAAACTCCTGTAGTTGGTAACCCCACCGAACTTCACACAGAAGGGAAGACAAGATTCGGTTATGAAATGGAAACAGGTGGTCATCTAAAAGTTAATCCTAAGTTTGGCAATCAAATAGAAGGATATGTTAATCAGGCACTTGCAAAGTGCAAGGTCGCAGAAGATCTCGTTGTTGAGATGGTAATAGACGATTACAATCCTAGCAAGAAAGAAGTACAAGTAGAATTTAGGACTGCTCCTATAAATTCAGAGAGAATAACAACTGCTAAACTTGATTTTGCTAACGTTCAAGCAGCAATTCAAGCATTTCCTATATCTAAATTCGCCCAAAAAGGACAGGAGAAAATATCAAAAAAAGAGTCTCCAAAACCGAAAATGATATCCTTATCTAAATCTTTAAAGAAAGAAGATCAAAAAATGCTTCTAAATTGGGAATTGACACCAATATATGGGGAAATTGGACAATGGTTGTCCACTGTTGGTTCAGACAAGCCTAAATCTCCTACCTCGGTACAGCATGTAACTCATAGCCTACCGTTAGCGGGATTTCTAAAACTGGACAAGGCAGATAAAAATCTGCTATTGCCAGAAAGTGGTGAAATTAAGGAAATTGTGGAACTGATCGCGTACTTCTATGGCAAGCTGCAGGCCGAGATTCATGGAGAAATATTGTACATCAGTACTACAGGTAGAAATCGGACTAGCCCGAACTGTAAAACTCCTCTAGATATCCTAATTGGCATGCTTGACGAAGACAAGAGCGAGGATGGACCGAGGAAACAGATTCTCAACAAAATTCAGGGAAGCCTACCAAGGCTAGTTGTACTAGGTAGTCACAGCTCAGATGAAAAAAATCCAAGCCCCTATATTGGAAAACTTCCAAATCTGGAAACAAGCCTTAAGCCTGAAGAGATCAGAACATTAGGAGTAAACACAGAGGGAGAAAGAGGGTACCTGGGCAGTGAGGAGAAGCCAAGATTACCCTTTTTAGATACTGATAGGCGCGATGTTCGTGTACTTGTAGAACATCGATCTGGCCCGCTAGTCAAAGCGCTTAATGACGCAATACATGGGAAGAACATTCAACTGTTAAAGGAATTTCAAATAATTTTTCAAAAGCTAGATCAGGTTGAAGGAGATAAACTCTTTGAGCGTTGGTTTAATAGTGAGGCGAAGCAAACATCTCAGGTTGATGACTTAAAGGGAGAGGCAGAAGTATTAGAGGATAAGGCCCTACTTTAAGGTAAGGAATTACAAAACTTCTATGACCTGATTCAACTTGTCAGCTAGTCAGAGTCTGTATAACAACAGCATGTAGAACAAGGTTCATGTCCGATAACAATGACAACTTGACTGAATTATTGTCTCTCCTGAAGCGACTCGATCCCCTCCTCGAATATGCGATCGCTGCTGCTCAGTCTGCGTTTGACTTAAATTCTGCCAGTGACGCTGAGAGGAGGCTGGACGTTAATACCGAGGTTGATCGCCTGCTGACCCGTGAACCGGGTGCACCTAACTTTCAAGGATATGTAGAATCTGATGAGCCAATTCCAGCGATCGCGATTGATTCTGGATCTCGGCTGGATTGGTTGCAGCGCACTTTTAAGCTAGATAAGTTTGATTTGGATGTGGTGGCGATCGCTCTCGCTCCTGAACTCGATCGTCGTTATGAACGTCTTTATGCTTATTTGCAAGATGATGTGCGGTGTAAACGTCCCAGTGTAGATTTAGCGCTGAACTTGCTTTGCTCGACGGCGATCGATAAGCTTACTCGACGGGTTCACTTTGCTCCTGATGCACCACTGGTCTGTCATGAATTGCTCCACTTGATGCTCGATCCTAATCAGAGCAAATCTACGCTTCTGATGCACGAACTGCACTTAGATGAGCAGGTGGTGCGTTTCTTGCTGGATCAACCCGGATTAGATAGTCAACTGGCTGGCTGGTGTCAGTTAATGGCAGCGCAGGTTCGCTTGCAGGATCTACTGTTGCCAACTGAATTAAAGCGCAGTTTGACCAAATTAGTTAAGCAGAAATGGGCACTTGAGCAACCCCTGCGACTTTATTTTGAGGGTAGCGATCGCCCTGGAAAGCGCCAAACCGCAGAAGCGCTAGCCAAGATGTTGAAAATTCCTTTGCTGGTTGTTGATCTGCCTCGAATGCTCAATGTCAAAGTTGAGTTTGCCTCGATGCTGCAACGAGTGTTTCGTGAATCTTGGTTTCAGAAGGCGCTCTTGTATTTCGATGGATTTGATATCCTGCAAACTGATGAACAGGCAATCGCCAATCAATCTTTGCTCGCCCAACTTGCTGACAGTCACGGAATCACTATTGTGGCGAGTCAGCAGTCTTGGGTGCCTAGTGCATCAAAGCCTCTAGGCATAATCACGATTAGTTTTCCCATGCCTGACTTTGCTCAGCGACAGCGCTATTGGCAGAGATATTTGAAACTGGCAGATCTCAAACTGGATCAGGTTGATTTAGAGGCGATCGCGGCTCGGTTTCGTCTCACCTCTACCCAAATTGCTGAGGCTGTAGCGACTGCCGTGCACAATAGCCAATTCAAAAATCAAAAATTAACCACTTCTGATTTGTTTTCCACAGCTCGTGCTCAATCAGGTCATGACTTAGGAACACTGGCTCGGAAGATGGAGGCAAGGTATACCTGGGACGATATTGTTCTACGGCCAGACCAACTGACTCAGCTCCAAGAACTTTGTAATCAGGCTAAATATCGTCAGCTTGTCTACGAAGAGTGGGGCTTTGAGCAAAAGCTGTCTCTAGGTAAGGGGGTGAACGCATTATTCTCTGGTCTGCCAGGTACAGGTAAAACAATGGCAGCAGAAGTAATTGCGAATGAGCTACAACTTGACCTCTACAGAATTGATCTATCGCAAATTGTTAGTAAGTATATTGGTGAAACTGAGAAAAATCTCGATCGCATTTTTACGGCTGCTGCAAGTTCCAATGCAATTCTGTTGTTTGACGAGGCAGATGCTCTATTTGGGAAGCGATCGGAAGTTCAAGATGCTCACGATCGCTATGCCAACATTGAGGTTGGTTATCTTTTACAGAAAATGGAAGAGTATGAGGGGATTGCCATTCTGACTACCAATCTCCGCAGTAGTATTGATGATGCCTTTGTGCGCCGACTTCAGTTCATCATTGATTTTCCGCTACCTAACCAACAGGAACGTTTCCAGATTTGGCAACAGGTTTGGCCCCAGAAACTACCAAAGCAGGAAGATCTAGATTTTGAGCTGCTGGCACGACAATTCGAGATTACAGGGGCCTGTATCCGGAATATTGCTTTGGCTGCTGCGTTTTTAGCTGCTAGTGATGGCAAAGTCGTAACACTCAACCATATAACTCGTGCGACTCAACGTGAATATCAAAAAACTGGCAAGCTGTTTTTAGAGAAGTTATAGCGATCGCACTCTGCGACTCGCTACGAGACTTCTATCATTTCTGAAGAAACGCTGCCGTTGTCTTCAATGTTTGTAAGCTCAGGTTCTGCCAAAGTTTCCTCCAGAACTTGAATTGCACCGCTGATGCGTAGTAAAGTCTCCCGCACGCTAGCTTGCTTCGCTTCTAAATCAGCTAGCATCTTTTGACCTGCCTCAAATTCAGTCTTAAGGGATGCCAAGCGTTGTTCTAGCCTCTCTCTCATTAGTCTTCTCTCTTTACTTTTACAAAAAATCGTATCTTAAAGAGCATTAGTAGCTTTGGCAAAACCTGTTCGAATTGCCATTAGCCAAATAGTCCAGTTTTCGTTAACGTTATGAGTCCGAAAATCAGCCCTGATATGCCAGTATCCATTTGAATTGGGGTATGCATAAACTTTGATGATTTCCCCAGAATCTTTTTCATTGATGTCCCCAACACCACTATGGAAACCAGCAATGGTACAGAGCCAATTACTCGTACTATAGCCAGTGTTATAATTAGTGTCGTCGCCGATGTTAGAATACTTAGTTATTTCAATTGGCTTTTGAACAATATCGATGTTGCCATCGGGATTAATTGTCATTGCTTCAATCACCTGACGACTTGAAGAACCTTTAGTTTGAGTTCTAAAACGTAGACCAATATCTCTATTAGAGTTGTCATCCCTCGCTTGTAGATAAGCAATACCTCCCGTGCCATATTCCTTCAACTGAATATGACCAGTTAAATCAATGTTGGCTGTGGTTCCACTCGTACCCATCATAATGTTGCCATTTGCGTCCAGCGTCATGATCGGGTCTTTACGTTGACTTCCAGGAGTGTATAGTTTGACGGTGTCTGTATTGTTCAGCCATTCGACACCTATCAACCTGTGAGTCCCATTGGGCCAGTTATTTGCGGGGTCTACAAGCAAGTAGCCATTCTCCCCGTAGTCGATCGAAATATTTCCACCCGTCACCTGTAGTTTTGTTTTAGGATTGTTGGTGCCAATGCCAACATTGCCGCGATCGAAAGCAAGAACTGAGTTGTAAGCAGTGCCTAAATTCGTTTGATCGAAAACCCACTGTACAACGCCATCACTGACTGATGTCTTAAGATTCAAATAATAGTTTGCAGGCTCTTTCTTGGACTCGAAGCGAATCGTATCGCCATCATAATCCTTTGGTGTCTGTATGGTTAGCTTTGCCTTGGGATCGCCTGCACCAATACCAACATTGCCAGCTTTAGGGTTAATGACTAAAGCCCCTCCTCCGGTATTCTCAATCACAGAGGAGGTTCCCCCTGCTGTGAGGGGACGCACAATAAAGTTGGAGCCAATATGTTCCAATTTCAGGCTGGTATCAGTCGTTGCATTAGCCAGCTTGACTTCTAACCTTGCATTCGGCCCTATTGTGCCAATGCCGATATTGCCAACCTGATCGACCACTAAGCGATCGCTACTGCTATTGACATCTGCAAAGTGCCATTTGCCATCACTCCCTGAATAGATGCCATAGGTTCTAGCATTTGTTGCAGTATTTCTGAACTGTAGCCCTGACCCCCAGCCCGCGCCCGAAGAGTTGAGAGAGAACGCCAAATCATTGGTACCACCGCGATTGATTTCCAGCCCACCGCTGGTGGTAGAAGTTCCAATGCTGACATTTCCAGTGGTGCGGTTAATGCTGAGGAGATTTGTATTCAACACCTGTGCGTCTCGGTTGCTACGCACTCTGAGAGTATCTGTAGCAGTGTCGTAATCGATTCCCATCTGAGGAACGGCATTTTCGTTGGCAAAGGAAAGTGCCCCACCTTGAATCGAGAGCTTGTCTTTGGGGAACTTAGTGCCGATACCAACGTTGTTGCTAATGCTAAGGCTCCCACTTAGCACTGCTAAATTGCTCGCTTCTTCTCCACCAGAGCGCAAAGTAGGACGGGCATTATCCGAGCTGGGTAGGCTGATGCCTGCATATTGCCGCACAGTTGGATCGTTACGATCGATCGTCACCAGGCCACTACTACTCACGTTCAGCCTCGCCAATCGAACCCCAGCTAGGGGAGCCTTATCTCCCAGTTTGACCACAGTAATTAATGGCCTCTCATGCCAGCGCCGATTCGCTTTGCTGCCCTCCTGGGCCATGTCTGATTCAATCTCCTGGTAAGAGATAAAGATTTCAACTGTTTGACCACGATAACTTTCGAGTCCAACTGTTTCGGGAGGGTCGCTCGGTACCAGTACAATTTGGCAACCGTTTTGATCGATCGCAGTACCCGGCGCGATCGTGGCCTGAGACTTAGCATCTCCGTTGTTGCCATCCCCAGGCTCAACGGTCAGTCCATCGACAATGCCTGAAACATGCAGATAGCGGAGGGAGCGGCGTTGGCGATCGAGATGATATTTCTGCTCGTCAATAAAGTCTTGGTCTTTGAGAAACTGAGCATCAAAGTAGCGCACCCGCTTACTGATGTAATCATATTGGCGATAGTCGGCTGGCATTGTAGGCTTTCCTTAACTTCTGCGCTGTCGTGAATGGTTTACATCTTGCTGAGTCTCTAGCTCATCGCTTGACCTACCGAGTCCCCAGAATCGTATTCCGTCCTAAAATTAGACCTCCTTGACTGAAATCGTTGATGATCTGCATGGAGGGCACCAGAATTTGGAGCGAGTAGAAGGTGTGAGCGGGTTTCTCCTGATTGAGAATGGCGCGGGCAATCTCTTCTTTCTTACGTAATAAGTCTGGGTTGCTGGCACTTAGGGTCATCTGCACCTGAAAGTAGTGAGGCAGGTGGTCAAATTCATAAATTTCTACTTCTTCGTTGGTATATAGCTCTAGCAACCGCTTTAAGCCAGCCTTCGTTCCCCGGAGGCGATACAGCGATACCATCTGGCTAATAAATCGTCGTTTGACCTCTGGCTCCCAATCATCGCGGAGACTCAAAGCCACCCAACTCGCCAGCCAAGGCAGAAACTCATCCGGTGTGCGCTTGGCTTGCAGACTGTCGGGTGTCTCTCCAGATTGAGCGGGATGAGGGTCAAAGTAGGTGTGGATGCGATCGATATACTCTTCTAAGCCAGGTTGTTGAGGTAGTGGATCAGGATGATCGGGGTCATTGGGTAGCCCTGTTAAGATCCGCTCAAACGCCAGCAAAAAGCGGCCCATGAATGGCTCCGCCTGCAAAATCCCTGGCAAATACTGGAGGTAGTTACTGGTGCGATCGCTTTGATTACTAGTTGTCATCGGTTTGCCAAGCCTCCGTAATGGTCAAGGTGCTGTCATCCGCGACCTGAACCAGATGGTAATCCGCTAGCGTCACATTATTGGTGCTACCTTGGAGCCGCACGTTCTCCACATAGTCCACTCCGGGTACGCGATCGAGTAATTCGTAAACCTCAGAAACATAAACATGACGACCAAACGGCCACCCTTTGCCATCTTTCCCGCCTGACAAGGGATGAAAAAAGTGGAGAATCGTTTCCCTAGCTTGTTGTTGAACGGTGGTAGAGACCGCACCTGCTTCCAGATAGAGTTGTGCCGTAATCGTGACGGTCTGATAAACAGGACTCACAACATGGTGACGAGTCGTGAGGAGTCGTCGTTGATCCAACCACTGCCAGAGATTTCTCCGCAAGGCAGTCGTAGGCTGGGGTGTATTAGTCTCCCAGGCAGCGGGCACCACAATCAAGCTGAGATGACCTGGAGCTTCCTGGTCCCATCTCTGCTGATCCGGAAGAGATAGATTCCGCTGAGGTAAGCATTTAGCGCGTTGGATGATGCCTTGGCTCCCTAATTGCTGAGCCGCAGCGGTATGATGCCAATCGCCTAGGGCGAGTTGCTCAAAGTCCTCAGCACTAACCGCTCGATAGCGACTACGTAAGGACAAAATGGTTTCTCGAATCGCCACTGCTAAATCCTGAGGTGGCATGGCATCGGGGCCGTTCAGCAGCTTCAAAAACGTTTCATAATTCTGCGCCGGAATACGATTCACCCGATAAAGCACAATTTCTGTGAGCCAGGAGAATAACTCTAGCAGAATCACCCCTGTATCCGAAGGGTTGTGATCTGTCCATTCAGGATACTCGCGGGCAATCAGCGATCGCACTTCCTCCAGTAAGTCTGCGTAGGTATGGTCATCTAGGTTAGGGAGAGGAATGGACATAGCAACAACGAGTAAAACAGAGAGTAAGAGAGCTTGAGAACTTTATGTCAGCAAAGTAACTTGGTGCTTGCCAGAAAAGATCAGAAAGCGATCGCGCTCACTGGGATCTAGGGGGGTAATGCTGAGATCATCACCGAGTGAAGGGATACTGACGATCGAGAGATCTTCCACATGGTCAATCGTGGGAATAGCCTCCAAAACAGCATAAAGGTCTGACTTATGGGGCCGCCGACCAAATGCCCAGCCCTGTCCAGATACTCCGCCGAGCAGGGGGTGTAAAAACTGCGTTAGAGCTTGGATGGCAGCCGCTCTAGCAGCATCAGAAACAGCAAAGGAAGTGGGCACGAGTCGAGTGATGACGGTGATTTCGACCCAAACAGGTTCAGTGATACGGAGATCTAGGGTGGGAGTACAGCGATCGCGGATATATGCTTCCACTCGGTCTAGCAAGCCTAGACTAGGAGTTGGCTGTTGAGCAGAGCTGCTGGGCACAATCAGCAAATCTACCCTGCCAGCATCCTCGACATGAGGCTGCCCTTGGGCTGGAACACTCAGGGATTCATTCAGGGAACCACCCGGATAAGTAATGGTTAAGGCTCCGGTGATGAGGTTATCCGTCAAGTTAACAATCATGACCGACCACTCTACACCTAAGGCTAGGTCTTCATCGGTAACCAGATACTCCAAAGTTTGATTTCGTTGCGCTTCCTGGCTAGCGTAGGGACTGGCTTGTCCGGGTCCATGAATCTGAACCTTTAACCGAGTGGTGTCAGTGCCACTAGCAGACGTTAAGCCCTCAAGATTCACGCTGATCGGGCCTGAGGCTGGCATCCGAAACCCATAAAATGGTAGCCATTCTAGCCCCTCAGAGGCAAAATGTGGGGTAATCGCTTTGGCGCGTGCTACTTCCGATGAAGCTTCGTAAGCGAGATCTTCCATATCTTGAGCAGTGACTGCTCGTTGCTGATGGCGTAGGGCTTTTGGTCCCCGCTCCTTGACTCGCTCTAGCGGCTCTTGATCCGCTCCACCTCCCGCAGGTTCCAGATTGGTGACGCGATCGAGGTAAGGAATTGTGGTTTTCAGTTGAGTGATGGTTTGGGCGGGGAGATTGCCGTGTTTGCCACCCCCATTCGCATAGGTGAGACGGAGGAGATTCGTTCCAGCAGGAGGCATCATCCCTTGCTGTCCATTGCCAAACCGCAGGGTTCCTGTCAGCCGATCTAAAACATAGTGGCGATCGTGGGCACTTGATCCATAAAAATCGGGCACTTCCTGCCAACGCACCCAGACAGCCTCCACCGTTCCAAGTTCATCCTGAACTACAGTCATCTCCTGAGTAAGGGAAGTTTCTGGCAATGTTCCTTTTGCCGCCAGCAATGTTGCTTCTTGAACTTCCAGCGCTTGTCCTAGCAAAACTGGAGTTTGACTGGTGCGAAACATCTGGTCAGGATTGCCATTGCTCGGCCCCAGCATTTCATGAATCACCGTGGTTGCTTGAACAGCCCAGGTCGTATTCGTCAGCACGCAGTGTAGTTGGGGATGAACTCGAAAGTCACCTGCTTGCCACCGACAGCGCAACCAATACAGCGATCGCCCAAACTCAATGTGTGCTGCAAAATCAGATGGCCCAATGAAGCGAATCAAGCCGCGTTCTTTGAGGTTGCCCGTTTCGTCAGTCATCCCTAAGCTGGCCCAACCGCCAGGCGAACGGTATTCCCAAATCAGTTGGGCAGGGTAATCGGAGGAGTTACTATTGGCGATTGCTCCTGGTGAAGGGGCGTCAATTTGTAAATAAAGGGCGATCGTGCGGTTGGTGAAAGGGCGATCGAAGCCAAGATAGAGCGTTGGATCTGTATCTGCAATCGGGGGAAAAGGTTGAAAATCGCGCAGAACTTGGCTGCCATGATTGTGGTTGCCCGTCAGGGTAGTGGTGAGGATAACCAGGTTTTGAGCCACATCGATGCTTGCAATCTCGTGGTTTTCTTCACGGGCGCTGTCTGGTTCAATGCGTAAGCGATCCCCTATTTGGAGTCCATCCACCTGATGCAGCCGGAGTGTTTTTTCACCTGCTTTGCGGTCCTGAGCTAGCGTGAAGCGATCGCTGGCTAAGGGATTCAAGTAGGTGAGCTGATGATAGACGCGACAGGCAGAAATCGGCGAACTCGTTGACGCGGTGTAGCTTAACTTCAAACTCTGGAGTAAGGGAGGCTGAACAGACGTTATTTCTCCATAGTGGCCTTTGACCAAGCGAGCCCGTATCCAATAGTTAGTCCCCCCATTGACAGTCTTGGCAGCTACTACAGCGGGCAGTCGCAACACGACACCAGAAGTATCACTGGTGAAATTAGCAGCAGATATCCCGACACTTTTCTCTTTGATAATCTGCCAGGTCTCTCCATTCCAGGCTTCCCATTGAATTGCTACCCCGCCATCCGTTTTGGGTGGATAGTCATCATTCAACTTCAGTTTCACTGTGACTTGCGTGCCTGACTGAGAAAAGACTTCCTGGCTGGCTAGGTATAGGGTGTCATTGAAGCGGGGCTGTTCACCAAACGGGTAAAAGTCTTTACTGGTATCGATCGCTGTGGTGTTGAAGAAATAGTGATCAGGGCTAAGGTTCTCGCGATCGCTGGCTAGCCGAGCCTGAATATTTTGAATCTGAAAACGGGTAGACGTATCTCTCAAAGGGCTGGCTAGTTCAGCTCGCAACCAGCCTGCTACCTGTCCATCTATCGGGTGAGGAGTCAAAGGTGGCAAATTCCTCAGCGTCACAGTCCACTGAAGATCCCCAGATCCTGAGGTACTCTCGATCGGCTGCCAACGCGTTCCATGCCAAAATGACCAGGTGACAGGTAAGGACGCGAGTTGCGCACCTTGCGGAGAATCAAACGTCAGAATGACTGTTTTAGACCCAGGCAAAGTCAGCAAAGCATCGCAGGCGAGGTAGAAGCTGTGTTCCGTTGGCTGGTCGGCCACAAACGCCGGGAAACTGCTGTCGATTTGGCCTGTGGCAATGGCAGTGCGATCGCTATATGCATCTATATCCGGTTGATGCACGAAGGCTGCTTGCAACTGCGCTGGGGTAATCAGCACATCCCGCTCGGTTTCAAACACGACCTCCTCAGTTGCCCCTTCAACCGGAAGTGCCGCAATCTGGGTTTGGGCAGGCACCAAGGCATCCACGGTACTGTTTTCTACTAGGTAGAACGTCAGTGGTACCCGCGCGGGTTGAGGTGGCAAGATCTGGGTGCCAATCAAATTGAGAAATGCCAGAAAATTTTTCTCTGGAACTTGATTCAGGCGATCGCGCACCAGGGTTGCGAGGTGACTAAAGATGCGAATCAGCGTCCAGCCTGCATCGGGTGGCACCTTAGAGTTAGGCAGTGACCAGACGCTTACCTGCTCCAGCCCTGGAATTTGGATAATTCTCTCGGCCAAGGCAGCATCAATTAGCGTTCCCCAGGCGATCGTTTCAGAGGTTTGCGGGTCAATCAACTCCTGGTCTAGCAACCGACCCATGAGGGCATCGATGGTTGGGCTCACCTGTGCTGCTCCAGGTGGTTTCCATCCAGTTCGCATGGGTGCGCCGTCGAGTGCTGCCCCTTCAGTTTTGGTAAACGCCTCGACTAACATTGCGGTCTGAGCCACAATGCTGTCGTAGGTACGCTGGTCAATCTTGGGGGTCAACGGCGACATAGAGCTACTCAAGATAGAACGGATAGACCAGGTTAAATCGGTTGTTAGTGGTTCGGACCTGGTAACTAATTTGAATCAGCAGGTGATTGGGCTGGTTAGCGTCGGAGACAGCATCAACATCAAGTACATCAATGCGAGGTTCCCAGCGAATTAAGGCGAGGTGAACAGCATTCACAATCTGTCCGATCGCCGCTGCACTGTTGTTCGAGAAAACTAGATCATGGATGCCACAGCCAAAGTCAGGGCGCATCAACCGCTCTCCCGGCGCAGTACTGAGAATCATCCAGATCGATTGACGTACACAATCCTCATACCGCGCCATTTCAATCTGTCCTGTGGCGGTGAGCTGTACGGGCAAAGTCCAACCAATCCCTAAAAAGTCAACCTCCATTGCGCTAGGTTCCTTTCACCCGTATCTGCGTCATCAGAATCAAGAGGGGAGCATTAATCGGGAGACAGGTTGACCGACTATCTGCTAATAAAACCGGATTTCCCATGACTTTAATCTTCGTGGCTGCTGTATTCCAGAGGGCCGTCATACAGGGGCCTACATTTGTAGGTGGGGGTGGAGGAGGATTGACACAACCGGCGATCGCTGTGGGCGAACCTGGGACTCCAGGTGGAGATAGTTTGACTGCGATCGGTTGTCCCATCACTTTGACCCGAGGAATCAATGCGGTGAACTGAGCTTGCCCGCTATGGGGACATTGCGCTACTGTCCTTTGGTTGAGTAAATAACCAGGCATCTTACATAATCTCCAAAGCAGGGTCATTAATTGTCACAGGGTTACCCTTTAGCTTGAGGGGCGCTTGGGCAGTGATGTTACCAGTGCCTCGAGAGTTAATTTCACAACTTTGCTGGGTGGTAATGGAAAGTTTGCTGCAAGCGATCGCCACTTCCCCCTTTTCGCTCTTGAGGGTGAGCTTACCGCCCACTTCAATGGTTAAATCTTGTTCGGCTTTCACAGTCATGGTGTTGGTGTTGGAGTCGATGACTATTTCATTCTTGTTAGTTTTGTCGCGAATGATAATCTTCTCCCCGCCTTCGCTGTCATCCAAGATAATCTGATGGCCACTCCGCGATTTAATCAGCCGTTGATTGTTCTTACCATCACTGTTGGTCAGTGGTGGTTTATCCACACCATTCCACAACGCCCCCAGAATGTAAGGCGACTGGATATCTCCATGTTCAAAGGCTACTAAAACTTCATCATTTATTTCTGGCAAGAAATACAAACCTCGGCCTTGACCCGCCATCAAGCTGACCACTCTGGCCCAGTTGCTTTCATCTCTGGTGCCGAGCCAGGGAAATCTAACTCTCACCCGTCCCAACTTCTCAGGGTCTTTGTTATTGGAAACAATGCCGATGGTCACGCCATAGAATCGGTTGTCATCAGGATTCGCACCATTGCCCATCAAGAGATTCATCATGCCCGGTTCCTCTTCACCGTGAAATCCGTGCGATAGCCTTGAGTCAGAGAAAAGCTGTGGCTGACATCGGTAATCATGTATTGTCCACTAAAGCGCTGACCAACGCCCGTAATATTCACCATCCCCCCCGCTTGCAAATCGGTGCGACCCTGACAACTACCATCTCCCTGGATGTAGTCCATTGCTATTTCTTCAAACAGCCCCGCTGCCATTTGGTCAGTCTCCGCTTTGCTATCAGCTGAGGATGCAAAGTTAACGATTTTGGTAGTCCCAAAAACTTGGGTTGCCGTTTTAGAGCCACTGGTTTCTCCCCCTGGACTTGGAGCTTCTGGGCTACCCTTGGCAATACTCACCACCTCTTGTTTCTTCTTGATATCCCAACTGCGTGTTTCAACTTGCGAAATCTGTTCCATCGTACTCAGACGGGCGGAAAACTCTAGCAACTCATCGCGATCGAAGGATAGCGTAATGGGTCTCAGGGCATTGCGGCGGGGTTTTTGAAAATACAAGGTTTTATCTTCAACCCAGACTTTGTAGCCAATCTTTTCGGCTTGCTGCTGTAAGAATTGCATCGCGGTCTGATTGTGCAGCAATACATAGTCCAGCTTGATTTGCGTGTCTTGGATTTTATCAACCTTCAGTCCCGCAGCCCTAGCGATTGTAGCCACAATATCACTCAGTTTTGCTTCCTTAAAACTCTGAGCTTTCATACCCCGTTGTAAGCGGTGGCCTAAATCATAAGCATCGACATTGATCGTACAAGCACTTTCCTGGGAGAAAGAAGAGGATAAGTTGGTGATCTCTGCAAAGATGATTTTTTCCAGCCGATTGCCGTACCCTAAATAAACTGCGATAGTATTGCCAATCTTTAATTGGTCATCATCTACCCAAGTATATTGATTGTTAATTAAATCCTTACCTGGTAACTGTAACTGTACATGACTGAGTAACCCCAGTCCCTCCGAGACGTTAAGACTCAACAAATCTTGCTCTAGCGCTGGCTGCCGATTGTCATTGATGTAAATTTCTGCTCGCGGCATTAGGAGGCGATCGCTGTTTGAGGCAAGCATCAATGTCACGCTCCTCGACCAGAATTCCGATCAATTCGCAAGGGAGGAACCGTCAGGCGTTGCCCAGGCACCAGCCGCCGGGGATTATCCATTTGATTCGTTTCGGCAATCAGTCGCCACAGCGCCGGATCATTGAATTCTTCTGCGGCCATGCTACTCAAGGTTTCTCCTCGTTTCACCGTTCGTACTGGGTCGTCAATCGGGTTTTGAATCCGGATCTCCAGTTCCGGATCGAGGAGCTCTTCAAAGGTGCAATTCAACAGTGCCCGTACCGGAGTCCCATCTTCTAGAAAATGGGTCAGGGATTTAGTCACTGACTTGAGAAATCCACGTGATAACAAAATATTGCCGCGTCCCCAGGTCAACTTACAAAAAGGAGGTCGATTTTTTCCCTGTTTGCGGGTGAGATTATAAATTTGTTGCGTGTGGTTTCGAACATCCTCAGGTCGATATTTGCCCCATCCATCCAAGAGAAAACCAGGCACAGCCTCAGACACTAAATTAGTTAGCAAAGAGGTAGAGGCTGGCAATGTGGTGTCAAAAAACAAATTGACGGTGAGCGTGGCAGGATTATTCTGGCCCACCAATTGACCGTTTTGCTGACTCCAACCCTCGCGGTTGATCTGAATTTGTTCGGGATTAAACAGAACCTTGAGCGGTAGAAAAATTCCCTCAACTTCAATCTCCAGCTTCTCTAACGCCATTTTGTCTTACCTCTGCGTTCATTCTCAATGACCAGTCGTTGCATTAACCGCTTCTCCACCTGTTTGGTTAATGCTTCTACATCTACTGCGGATTGAGAATTGTCAGTAGGGAACTGCGGTTGGGGAGGAGGAAAAGAAGCAGTATGGGCTGTAGAAGACTGAGATACTTGGGGCGATCGCGTTCCTCCCTGTCGGGAGTTTTCTACCTCGAAAACACTACGGCTACTCTGCTGATCTTTTTGTTTTTCTTGATCCAGATACGTCTGCACAGCTGCCACGAGGGGATTAGTAAAGACTAGAGGAACTCCCTGTGAGGTGGCTGGCTGTGGGCTTGGTTGAGCTTCTCTTGGTAGTACTCGGTGAGAAGCACCATTGCTGACTCGAACTCTAGGTCGTGCAGGGCGAGACGGTGAAGGCCCCGGGTGGAATTGAGGATTTGTAGTGGATAAGCCAACCTGAGGAGCAGACGGCAGCAGAACAGGCTGCGATTGGGGTGAAGTGCTAGGAGGAGTGGGATGCGGATATTCCTGAAAAGATTCGAGTTGAGGAGAACCAGCGACAAGCTGTTGAGCCTGCACAATGGGATGCGGATTAGACGGTAGGGAAATAGGTGCTACTGCCAACGGAGATTGTTCAGACTTAGGCTTAGTCAAGTTTGGAGAGGAGAGTGGCTCAGAGGTGGGCAATATAGCGATCGCCTTAACCACCGCTTGAGGCAAGTCGTTTGAAATTGACTGAGTGATAGTTGGTGGGTTGGCTGGCACTACCGGAGGAGCGGGTGAACTAGAAAAAGATGATTCAGGAGTAGGCAAGAGTTCTAAACTGGGGGAATTATGATATTGAGGATGATGAAATGTCCGAGTAGTAGGGGCGATCGCAGCAGGCTGAGATAGCTTAGCTTGCACTATAGGGCGAGATTTTGGTGGGGCCGAAGAGGTGGCAGAGGCTGCAAATTTTGCCTGAATTACTGTAGGTGGTCCTGATTGAACCTTTGGAGCTACTGGCTGTGGTGATGCGCTAGGTAATGTACCTTTTGATTGGGGTAGTGGTTGAGCATAGACAATTGGGGGGTGATTAACCTGATGGGAAGCTATTCCTCCCTGACGTTGAGCAAATTGCACTAACAAAGGGAGACGATCGCCCAAACGTTGCGTGCGAGCAATGACCTGATGGGCAAACTGGGGTTTCATCACGCCGGGCTGCACGGACCGCAGTAACCGCCGCAATAACCCTGGATTCAGGGAGGCTTGCCAGTGGGTTGATTCCAGAGAAGTATCCTGCTGCACACATGACTCCTTAAGTCGTTAGAAACCTGTAAAGCCAGCGATCGCAGCGGCACCCCTGGTTGCCGACAGAAGACGCGAAGCTAACGGTTTGTCGATACCCTGATGCACGAGTTCAATGCGTTCGATCGCAACTTCAGTGGCATTACTGGCATTAAACTGGGGTCCAGACCATCTCACTGGATAGGCATTTTTGAAATTCCACCACATCGCAGGTAAATGCTGACGGTCTAGTAACATGATGGTGCCGTTCTTGAGGCGGATATCCCCTTTGGCAGCATCCTGATACCACCCCCAGACTGTATCCATGTCAGTGATGCCACGGCTCAGAACCAAATTGGGATACTGTACCCTGGTAGGAAAGTGATGCACAAAGTCATTGCGCCCTCCTTCTTGGTATTGCTCTACAACAATTTCACTTTCTAAACCTGTTACTTCTGTAAAACCTCCTGCTATCAGCCCTTCAATTTCTACCAAGAAGTTGTAGGACATATAAGGGTCGAGGCGAACACCCAGTTGACCTGTTGTTCCAGCAAAGACAGCATTCAAGGGCACGATCGCCACAGACTTCTCCTTCTTTAATAGATTGAACTATTGATTAGAACCATTGAGCTGAACTTTTGGCTACAGAAGGGTTGACTTGTTGATTAATTCGAGTAATTTCTCCCACCCATTGCTGACGTTCTCGATGCTCCAGAGACATGATTTGCTCATAGGACCAGTGAAAATGGTAGGCCAGATACGCTACCTCCTCTCGTAAGCGATCGGAGGGGTAGCAAGTTACTCCCCCACAGGTACGGGTTCTACTTCAAACTCCCCCTGGCAGTGAGGGCACATCACCGATAAACGGCTATGCCCATTTTGATTGATGCGTTGGTAGAGGTCTTGCAGGTAAACCAAATCCGCAGAGAACAAGCCTTCCATCATCTTGGGATTGAGCTGTTGCAAGGTGCCCAACTGAGTAATCACCCGCGCTAACAAAATCAAAACCAGATAGCCTGGATTGGCTTGCACCCGTGGATCGCGGAGTGGAGCGATCTCGTCGTAGGCTGTAGAGAGCCGCATCACGCCCTCCCGGTGGAGATTACCTTCCGCATCAAGATAACCGTGGGGCAATGTAAATGGAAATTCAGTGGGCTGCATCATATCTTTAGTTCAAACCCTCTCTTTAAGACCATTTATCGACCTTAATACCCTCATGGACTAACTCCAGAGTTTCGATCGCAGCTCCATCAGTGGTTGCATCCAGATCAGGAGCATTCCAACCTGTCGGCCAACAGTTCGTCAGGTTCCAACGAATCTTTTCACTCCCGGTTTGGTCGAGCAAAACAATCGAAATTTCGCGGCGATCGAGATTGCCATTCATGACATTCTGTCGCCACTTCCAGAGTTCATCATTATTGGTGATCCCTCGTTGCAACGTGATATTGCCGTAGGTATTCAATCCCGGTAGCTTCCGCATGGTGGGCGGATCAGTGCCCTCGCGGTATTCGCCCGCATTCTGACTCGTCGTCAAGCCAGAACATTGGCGAAACCCAGCATGGAGGATGCCATTCCATTCGACATAAAAGTTATAGCCAAGATACGGATCGGGATTGTGAGCAGGTTTAATACTGGGCACCGTCAAATCTCCTAATAACAGCCAGAAACTAGAGAAAACAAGGCTTTAACCACTGAGCGTGACTCCGTTACTGCCATGAATCAGCTGCACCACAATAAACTCATTGGGAACCGTCGGAGCCAAACCGATTTCAGTCACTACCTGGCCTAAAGCGCGCACCTCTGGCGGATTGGTCTCTGCGTTACAGGTGACATAAAAAGCGGCTGACGGCGTTGCCCCCTGAAGTGCTCCTTGTTGAAATAAAGATTCGCAAAACGTCGTTAATTCCCGCTCGATTCGTACCCAAAGCTGAAAACTGTTGGGTTCAAACGCCACATCTGCTAAATGGCGATCGCCCCAACGAGCCACTGTGAGAAACAATCTGCGCACATTAATATATTGCCAGTCGAAGCTTTGACTTAAAGTTCGGCTACCCCAAACTCGTATACCTCGGCCTGGCAAAACTCGCAGGTAATTAATACCTCCCGCCTGGCTGGCAGAACTGAGGGTCATCTGTTCGGCGTGGGAGAGAGAGACGCTGAGATCGAGTACATCCTCTAGAAGAAAATTTGCTGGAGCTTGATGCACACCAGTATTACGATCGCTGCGAGCATACACCCCAGCAACATGACCACAGGGCGGAATCCTCAATTCAGGAGGACTATTCTCAACTTGAATCCAGGGAAAGTAGAGTGCCCCATTGAGGGCACCGGGATGCTCTGAAAGTTGCTGCTGTTGTTGTTGAACCGTAGCAACAGTGGCATCTTTCCAAGCATCGAGAATGGCAAAGCGATCGCCTAGTTGCTGGCAGTGGTCTAAAATCGCAGCTTGCATCTGTTGGCTTTGAGCCGAAGTTCGGCTCAAGTGTGAGAGATCTGGAACACAGATCAAATCAACCGTATCTAGAGCTGCTAAAGATTCCAGTCCTTGCAGGAGAGCAGTTTCTGGAGCCAAATCTTCGTCAAGGCGGACAATGTAGCAAGAGGTTCCACCATTGCTGAAGAAACCGCGCACCGCATAATACAGATAGCTGTTCGGAAGACTGGTGCCAAAGATCTGGAGGAATTGCGTCCATAAGGTCAAATCTTGGGGTTGGTTGACTGAGCCTTGGGAGGCCAGCCCCAGAAAAGCAGGGACTCCCGTCAGTAGTTGACGCTCAGGTTTGCCAAAGACTTCCTCCCGATAAACCCCAGGAATGGGAGACAGGTTAACCATCAGCTACCACCGGGCCCATCCCATTGAGTAATTCGAAAGATGACGAACTCTGCGGGTCGCACCACTGCCACTCCAATCTCTGTAACAACTTGTCCTAAGGCTCTTGCTTCTGGCGGGTTGGTTTCCTCATCACACTTGACATAAAACGCTTCCTCTGGCGTGTTGCCAAACAAAGCACCGCTCCGCCAAACCATCAATAAGAATGCTGTGACATTACGACGGATTCTGGCCCATAGATCGGGGGCGTTGGGTTCAAACACGGTCCATTGCGTGCCTTCATCAATCGATTCGCGCAGATAATTAAACAGACGGCGGACATTGATGTACTTGAATTCTCCATTGGCGTTGCCACCTAGTGTGCGAGCGCCCCACACCCGGATGTTGCCGTTGAGAAAGCGGATGCAATTAATACCACGATCGTTGAGATCAGCTTGGAGGGTTTTGCTGACGCTGTATTTTAATCCAGTTGCGCCTAAAACCGTTTCGTTGGCAGGTGCTTTATAAACTCCCCGCTGGCTATCCACACGGGCATAAACGCCAGCCATGTGACCGCTAGGCGGAACAAAGTATTTCTTGTTGTTAGTGGCTGGGTCGTAGACCTGTAACCAAGGGAAATAGAGCGCTGCATAATCTGAATTACCAGGCAAAATCCCTGTTTCTGGGGTTTCTCCAGGCTTGAGTAGTCCCGCATTCAACTTGTTCTCTGCGCCTACCACCTCTGGCGTATCGAGAATTGCCACGCGATCGCCCATCTGCTGACAGTGAGCATAAATCCTTTGCAGGCTATCTTTATCGGTGACCCCTGGAGCGGCCACAATGGCAATTTCATCAATCGTTTCAAAGGTTTCTAAGGCAGATTGGATCTCCGCCTCTCGATTCACCCAAACTACATAACAACTGCTGCCTCCATTTCTAAAGAAACCAAAGACGGCATGGGCGAGATAGTTCTGGCGCGGGTTTTTCGAGAAGTCCCAAAAGTACTTTTTGAACTCAGAAAAATTGGTGCATAGCTGGACTTGACCTGCCGCCACTAAATCAGGATTGGTTGCAACATCCGGTGGTAGAGTGGCGATCGCAGTTGTCGCGCTGCCTCCAGACGGAACTACACTAGCTACAGGGACAGCCGCAGGAACACGCAGTTGATAATACCCTGTAATTTGAGCACTATTGGCTGGCGCAGTCGTAAAAGTCACGAAGGCTTTGCTGCCCTCATTCCTGATCGATCTAACACTGCGCTCGCTAGTACTGGAGCCGACAAAAAAAGCAAAGCTTGAATCGGTGACAACCTCTGCATTCGCGAAGCCTTCCGGTTTAGGCAATTCAAATTCTACTTTTGTTCCATCTCCTGTCCCAATCGGCTGCTTATCAGCGGCACTGCCAAAGGCTTGAGTCGTGAGTTGGCTGGTAGCGGTACTGCCTAAACTGCCACTGGCAGGCGTTGTCTCACCGCCAACCACACCGATAAAACCAGCAGTGCTCGTACCGACTCCTACAATCGGTGCAGATCCTGAAAGCCTCTCTTCAACATACACACCGGGTGTTCTGTAGTCTGGCATTGACGAACTCCTTGTCGGAAATTGAGACTTGAGACGGAGACTAAACGAACTTGCAACGCTCTAATAACTCAGTGAGTTATTCATTGGCGGAGCAACTGAAAATCTAAATTCTTAACTTGCCCTTGGGTCAGCGCGACTCCCTGAGCTGTTGTTTGGTATCCCTGAGCTGAGACACGAACCATAGGTCGAGGAGCTTGAGTTGATGATTGTTGCCAAACTTCTAATCCACTTAAAACGTAGTTGCCTTGGCGATCGCTGTAAGTAACAGTGTCACTACCCTCAACCTGAATTTTTGCTAAGACAATGGGTGCTAACTGAGAACCTGTTTGGCTTTTAGGGTTGGAAGAATTGTTAATTTGTTCGGTGATGGTACCCTGAATTGCGGTTGGAGGCAGGTCAATTCCAACCGTGACTCTCTGAATAGTTCCGCTATTGTCACGGGAGACTTGGATGTTGTCAACTTGTGTCGTACTATAACGGCTGCCCGCACTCGGTAAGGATATTGCCAAACTGTACATGCCATCGGGCAAATCAACAAAGTAGAAGCAGCCATCGATTGCAGTACAAGTCAGAAACTTTAGACTTTCTTTATCTCCCAATTTCCGGATTAAATAGAAAGTAGAACCTAATGCAACATATTGTTTATCTGGGTGGTCAAGCATCGTTTGCCAGCGATCGCGATATTGCACTGCTTTCATCGCCAGCCAGTGAGTAAACGTTTCTGGGGCTTGCTCTATCTGCACATCCGCACCCTGAATGAGTTGTCCTGTGAGGGCATTCTGCACTGAGCCACAGATCGCCACTTGACGACGAGTTAGCTCCAATTGCGTCCACTTTGGCATCTCCTACCTCTCGTTGCAGCCTATCCCCTAAATTCGTTGATCCATGACCAGCGGTACAGCTTCGTCTTCTTCGTCATACACTGGCACCGCGATCGTCACCGTGTAATTCATCGCAGGTTTGGGTCTGCCACCCATGGCCTGCCAAAATTCTCCTAAGCTTTGTAACTGAGGTGGCCGTAGCGTCAGCGCTCTCGGTAAAGGTTCTTGTCCTCTTAATTGCCCCTGTAAAACCGGAGCTGGAATTTTGGGATAGCGTAGCAACGCTTTCATTACCTCGCCTAATAAGCGATGTTCAGTTTGAAAATCTGAAGGTTCTTTGGGCCAAACCGTGATCAGATAGGAGCAATCAATCCGTACAGGTGGTCGTCGCCTCATGGCTTGACCATTGCTTTGACGCTCAATAATCCACTCGTTACTGCGTAGTTCTAAGTTTTCTCGTACATCATAAAGAAACAGATCGATCGCAGGCAAACTGACATTCCTAGTGAAGTCTTTGTCAGGAGTGGCGAAGCTAATAGTTACTTGGGTTAAAGCATCAGGAGCAACAAGACTGGGTGGCAACTCACGTCTAATTAACTCTTCCAGCGAACTGTCCAAATCATGCAACATAAGTGAAAACTTGATTCATCTTGCCTTGTGCTTACTGCAATAGATACACGCAATAGACACAAGCAATCAAAAGTAGATTGAATTTAGCTTGACGAAAGAGTTTCAGGCCTCCAAGAATATTGCTTTCTGCATTTCTACCCTAAATCTTGCAGGCTGACGAGGAGATGTTATGAAGTCTTAATATTAATCTTGATAATAAGGTTATGTTACAGCCTATATTGGAGCCAACAGAAATATGGTATGGACTATTAGATTTATTGCTGTGCGCTAATAAATGGATCGAGAAGTTATTAGAAATTAATTATATAGCGATCCTAAGTGACTCATGAAAACGAGCCATACATAAATACTTTTGGAAACTGGAAAATTTGACAGTGGGTCGCAAACTCAAATAGCCACTTAACGGCTCGGAACGATTTGCACAGGTGGTAAAACTCTCGAATGAAGGAGACTGTAAATTAGATGGTTGTGTCGCAAAAAACCAGTCAATGGTAAAGTAAGCGGACTCAAACTTCCCTTCTTACCCTGTGATGTCTACTCCTGCTCTGTTTAAGTGGCGGCACTTTCTGCCTGAAAT
>NZ_JAMPKN010000049.1:0-25281 GCF_039962155.1 Trichocoleus desertorum AS-A10
TGGCGCGGTGGAACCACACTGACCCATCCCGAACTCAGAGGTGAAACGCTGTAGCGGCGACGATACTTTGGGGGCAGCCCCACGGGACAATAGCTCGATGCCAGGGCAATAATTAAACACAGAGAAGAGAGAGGAGTGTCTAAGCGCTCCTCTCTCTTCTCTGGTTTGTCTCTGTACATATTTATGTATGGTTGATTGCGATCCCTAGATAGGGATGTAAATTACCTTGGGAACTGACAGTACGTAGGATGATGCGATTATTCTTGACGTGAAACCTCAATATGCCTGCCTACTCCCCTTTAACAGTTTCTACCGAAAGGTGTTTGACGCTCAGTAGCTGAAAAGCTTATCGTGGCATCGTTTATGGGAGATACAACCGTGGATGCCATTCTGGAACGAGCAAAAGATTTAAAGCAAGCGTTGATTGAATTTGTCCTGGAAGCGGAAGGGGAGTTGGCACGAGCACTGGAAGTGTATAGTGCTGAGCATTTACGCAGTCAACAACCTGATATTAATCAGAGGAATTTGTGGTTAGATACATTTTTGACCGAGGGTAAGGTTGAGGATAAGACTCCGCTTGATTTGTTTTTGGAGGATCAAGTGGAGTTGTCAGAGAGCGATCGCGCCCTGCTTTCAAGTTGGCATCACAGCTTTATTGGATTGTTTGAAATTAGGCAGACTCTTGTCGATGGGTTTGAGCTGATGAATTGGCTAACTGCCAAGCCTTATGTAGTTAAGCCCAATAATGAGGCGACAAAACAAGAGATGTCTCGTTTCCAACTTGGGGATATTTTGTTAGCTCGAATTTCTCCTCTGACTGAAACAGAGTGGATGTTTTCTGGGCCTTGTATTCCAATGGGGAAATTAGGTAAACCCAAGTTGGCAGTGGCGATCGGTAACTTTAAGCAAGATTATAAACATGCTCTCTATAGTGATGCACCAGAATTATTAGAGCAATCTTGGCAATCGGTAGAACAATATCATCAGGATTTTTTGAACTTCTTTGGTAGTGATGAAGTCACAATGTCTGGTTATGAACTCAGTAAGAAAATTGCTGAGATGCAGGAGAAGGTGACACAACAACGTCTGGCTGATGCTGGCATTGATGATTCTAAGTCTCTCGCGGAAATAGCTGCGGAAGCAGGAGTAGACTCAGCTGAAATGGAGTTGGTAGCAGAGGCAGCAGGAGCGGATGCCAAGGCTGTAGCTAAAGTCATGGAAAGTACACAAGCCATGAAAATGGTGATGCCTAAGGTTGAGCTACCTGCTGAACTAAAGAAAGCAGAAAAGGTGACAGTATTAGCCCATCCTCGCTGGGGTCAAATGTTTCTACCAACCTACCATCGATTTGAAAGCTTATTGATAGCTGATAATCTGAGTAGTGCTGACAATGCTGAGAAGCTGGTGCGCCGATACTTGGAGAGCCCAGAGATCAATGCTTATGTCTGGTATCGTTTGGCTGAGAAATATCCTAGGCAATTAGAGAGTCTGCTGCAAACGGTGTTACAGCGGCTAGAGTTTCAATTAGATCAAGATTTGCCTGGATTACTGCAAGAGTTTGATAAGCCACTTGAGCCTGATTTACCAGAAGTTGCGAGCGTACCTGTGCATTTACATGATCTGTTTCAAGAGGCGCTAGCTGAAGTAGGTAAGTCTAAGGCGAAAGACAAAGGCAAAAAGAAATCGACCAAGGGCTTTCAGTAATGCGATCGCCCTTGCCCAACTCTAATTGGGTTGAATGTAGATGAGTTAGACGTTGCTGGTTTGACGCAAGGCTTCAATGATTTGTACGTTCGCCTTGGGGAAGGGAAACTGATCAATTTCTGCCAAAGTCACCCAGCGGACTTCATCACATTCAATCGGTTGTGGGTCCCCGCTGACGTGGCGGCAATGATGCACATTTAAAGTGACGCGGAAGTGGGTGTAGGCATGGTCAACGGTGATCAGGCGATCGCCCACGGCTACCTCAATGCCCAACTCTTCTTGAATTTCTCGCTGAATGCAGGCTTCTATGGTTTCCCCTGGCTCAACCTTACCGCCAGGAAATTCCCACAAGCCACCTAATAATCCTTCTTGACGGCGGCGATCGATGAGGATTTGGCCTTCGTTATTCCAGATCACGGCAACACCGATCAGCTTGTGAGGAATAGGGGCGCGAGTTTCAGACATGGGTAGTTCAGATTGGAGATTGAATTGATAAGCTCGGCAATGAGCACTCCAAGGACAAATCAGACAAGCAGGATTTTGGGGAGTGCAAAGCGTTGCCCCCAGATCCATCAGGGCTTGATTAAAATCTCTGGATTGCTCCGGATCGAGGATAGTTTCGGAGAGCTGCCAGAGCTGCTTGGTGGCTTTTGAGGGTGGAACCTCGATCGCTGCCAAACGAGTCAGCACTCGTTTCACATTACCATCCAAAATAGCCACTGCTTGATTAAAAGCGGCACTCAAAATTCCGCCAGCGGTGGTGCGACCAATGCCAGGAAGCTGTAAAACGGCTGCTAAATCTTTGGGAAAGGTAGCACTGTGTTGCTTCACAATCACCTGTGCGGCGCGGTGCAAGTTGCGAGCGCGAGCATAATATCCTAAGCCTTGCCAAGCTTTGAGCACTTGTTGTTGCTCAGCAGCGGCTA
Source organism: Trichocoleus desertorum AS-A10 (assembly GCF_039962155.1). Classification (NCBI taxonomy): domain Bacteria; kingdom Bacillati; phylum Cyanobacteriota; class Cyanophyceae; order Leptolyngbyales; family Trichocoleusaceae; genus Trichocoleus; species Trichocoleus desertorum. The sequence goes on from NZ_JAMPKN010000049.1 coordinate 2,631, forward strand.
AAGTGGCAACGGTTGGAAATAAAGTTAACCAACGCTCATAGTAGGGAATCACTGTTTTGACTTGGGTTTGCTGCAACATGATCTCTGAGATCCAAATGGCATACGGATCTCGATTGCGCCGCCAGGGTAAGTCACGGCCAAATTGGTGATACCAATCCAAAAGCGATCGCCGTAACTCTAATACAGCAGAACTCGGCAAACTGACTTCCCAATTTACCGAGTTCTGTTGAATGGATTTATTGTTAACTGCGGACACGGGCAATCCTGGTGGTCTACCTAATCAGCGTCAGAAGTATAGGTTTCAGAAGCAAGCAAAGATTTTTCAAAGGCCATCCGCTGCTCAGCGTTGCGGAGGAAGTAACCACTAATCATAGCGGAGGCTAGAAGACGACCTAAGTGCTCACGACTTGTAGTGATCTCTACTTCAAAATGTTCTGAAGGTAAACCTCCCAACAATCCAATGACATTGCGCTCCATGACCTGCAAGACATCAGGCGAGGTTGGTTTGGAAAGTTGTGAGACCGTTTCGGGGCTCATCGCTTGCACGTAACGCCACAGCAAGTCACTAGACTCGGTGCTGCTTCCAAAAACTTCTGGAAATGGGTTAGATGAGTTATTCAACTTGGACCTCCTGACAGTAGAACTTAACAGCCTCGACATTAAGCAGGAGATGCTTAATTGTCTAAGTTATTTGACTGTTAACGTTTCTACAAGTTTCTACAATCCAATCTAACAGGAGTAGTGAACTCAGGCAGTAGGTAGAACCGAACCAAAGACGATGGGTTGTCCCGCTCTGGAGGTTATAGGGTAACAGGCGGTTAACTAGCAATGTATTCCCGCATGTCAGCTTTGCGCTTACGCAGCTTGGTTAGAGCTTCCCGCTCAATCTGACGCACCCGCTCTCGGCTGATGTTCAGGCGATCGCCAATCTTAGCGAGAGTCATGGATTTGCCATCTTCAAGACCGAACCGTAAGGCTAAGACTTGCTGCTGCTGAGGTGTGAGGTCAGCCATCAACCGCTCTAAATCTGCTCGCAGAGAAGATTGAGCCGCAAAGTCCTCTGGAGAAGGTCCGGTGTCTTCGAGTAGCTCACCCAGTTCAGTATCTTGGTTGTCGCCCACTCGCAGATCCAAGGATAGCGGTTGCCGTGCCCGCTCTAAATAATCTCGAACTTGGCGGGGCGTGAGTTCTAGTTCGTCTGCTAGTTCCCCAGCGGTTGCGGCTCTACCGAGCTTTTGAGCCAGTTGTCGCTGGGCTTTCTTAATCTTGTTGAGTTTTTCTGTGATGTGAATAGGCAAACGAATGGTTCTGCCCTTTTCCGCGATCGCTCGGGTAATCGCTTGGCGAATCCACCAGTAAGCATAAGTAGAGAAACGATAGCCCTTGGAAGGGTCGAACTTCTCAACGCCACGTTGCATTCCGATCGTGCCTTCCTGAATCAAATCCAATAAGTCAACATTGCGCTTAATGTACTTCTTTGCAACAGATACAACTAGGCGCAGATTGGCTTCTACCATCTTGCGTTTTGCAGTTTCTCCTTCCTCGATCGCCTGATTGAGTTCGCTTTCAGAGATTTTGGCTTGCTCTGCCCATTCCACAAAGCTTGGTTCATGGCCTAAGCGTTCAGCCAAAGCTTCTTGAATTTCATAAAGCACTGCTACACGCTGGACCTGCTTTCCATAAAGGATTTCCTGCTCATGGGTCAGTAGCGGAACACGACCAATTTCTCGGAGGTAAGCGCGTACGGGATCGGTAGAAGTCTGAGCAGTTTTCATGGCGCTGAGTCTTAGATTGACGATGACACGAGGGACAAAGAGAGGGGACCGGCTAAAAATAGCCGGCAATATACACAAGGGACAAATTCAGCTAGACCAAGATGAACTTACGGCTTCCGGTTAGGTTTAACAGGAATAGGAATCGCAGAGTATTCAGGAGCTTCTGAGCTGGAACGTAAGCTTAACGCAGCCAACCCGATTCCCAAGCTGATAGAAATAGCAATTTCGACTAAGAGGTTTGTGTCTGTCAACATAAGAAGCCTAAGGCCTTAATATTTTAGGGGTTTTAATGTTAACAATCGTAACATTTCTGAGAAAAGCTTGGGCATACCTCCTCAGACTGAATTTTGGGCTTTCGGGGAATGTACCGTTAGAGTACCCGCGAATCGGCAACACGAATGCATCCTGAGCAACAAAATTCAGTGAATATCATTAACCCTGCAATTCTGGAATTGACCAGGAATTGTTAACTTGTTTTAAGATTTTCTGCTCACGACCGAAGCTCTCATAAATCAACCACAGCTTCGAAGTATCTGTGCTTTTGTAGCAGCTTTTAACTTTAAAGATCGCCAGCGGCTCTTGAGTTAGCGGTTAGGGGCTGGTGTATGGCGAAGGTAACTTATCGTAATGCATATCTGAAAAAATCGTAAATGCTCTATAGGGGCATCTACGACAAAAAATACTCCCCATCCATTAAAAGATAAGGAGTATAACTCTTCTTTTATCCTAGAAAATTCAACTGCTAGGCTTCAGGATAGGAGGTATGAGCCAACTAGGCTATGTAGTCCTGTAGAGCTTTCACGTCTAGCGGTTGAGATTGTAAAGAGCGAATGGCTGCGGCAGTAGCTTTGGCTCCCGCGATCGTGGTGATGATGGGAATCTTGTAAGACAAAGCGCTGCGACGAATCAGACGGGCATCAGTTTGGGCTTCTTCGCCTGAGGGAGTGTTAAGAATGAGTTGGATTTTCTCATTTTTAATTGAATCCAGCACGTGAGGCCGTCCCTCATGCAGCTTCAGCACTAACTCAACTTCTAGACCATGTTCTCGGAGGACATTGCGGGTGCCATCGGTGGCAACAACTTGGAAGCCGATGTCAATCAGGTCGCGTACCACTGGGACAACGGCAGCTTTGTCGCGATCGCTCATGGAGACAAACACAGTTCCCGACAGAGGGAGACGCTGACCCGCTGCGAGAGCCGCTTTAGCGAAGGCTTTGCCAAAGTCTGTGTCAATGCCCATCACCTCACCTGTAGAGCGCATTTCGGGTCCTAGGATGGTGTCTGTGCCAGGGAATTTGTCGAAGGGGAGGACGGCTTCCTTCACCGAGAGATGCTGCGGAATTACCTCTTCCGTAAATCCAATCGACTTTAGGGTTTGACCTGACATGATGCGAGCCGCAATCTTGGCAAGCGGTAAACCAATCGCCTTGGATACAAAAGGAACAGTACGTGAGGCACGAGGGTTTGCTTCAATGATATAAACTTGCTCCCCTTGGACCGCAAACTGAATGTTCATTAGTCCCACTACATTTAGAGCTTTGGCTAATTGCACAGTCCAAGTGCGAATGGTGTCGAGGGCTGCGGGAGTGAGGGAAGTAGTGGGCAGAGAACAGGCAGAGTCGCCGGAGTGAATTCCCGCTTGCTCGATGTGCTCCATGATGCCACCAATCACCACTTGTCCGGTTTGGTCGGCGATCGCATCCACATCTATTTCGATCGCATTCTCTAAGAACTTATCGATCAGGATGGGGTGATCAGGTTCGACCTGAACGGCATAGGTCATGTAGCGCTCTAGGTCAGCATCGGAGTAAACAATCTCCATTGCTCGACCACCCAGCACATAACTTGGACGCACGACGACGGGATAATCGATTTGACGGGCAACGGAGAGGGCTTCATCGTAGCTGCGAGCCAGACCGTTGGGTGGTTGATGAATATCCAGTTCGCGGAGAATTTTCTCGAAGCGCTCCCGGTCTTCAGCCACGTCGATGGAGTCGGGGGACGTGCCCCAAATCTTCGAGATGGAATCTGAATTAGCGCTATCGCTGGTAGCCTGCCGCTGCTTCAAATATTCCTGAAGGGGAACAGCTAGCTTTAGTGGCGTTTGACCGCCGAACTGAATGATGATGCCGACGGGATTCTCTGCCTCGATGATGTTGATGACATCTTCTTTGGTCAAGGGTTCGAAGTAGAGGCGATCGCTGGTGTCGTAGTCGGTGGAAACGGTTTCGGGGTTGGAGTTAACCATGATCGTCTCAAACCCTTCTTTGGCTAAAGCAAAGGAGGCATGGCAACAACAGTAGTCGAATTCAATCCCTTGACCGATCCGGTTGGGACCACTACCCAAAATCATCACCTTGGGTTTGTCGGAAGGGAGAACTTCATTTTCTTCTTCGTAGGTGGAGTAGTAGTAGGGCGTGTAAGCCTCAAACTCAGCAGCGCAGGTATCGACGGTTTTGTAGACCGGAATAATACCCAAGCTCTTGCGATAAGCCCGAACTTCGTCTTCGGTGGTTTTGGTGGCGTAGGCAATCTGGCGATCGCTAAAGCCTTGCTGTTTGACTGCATAAAGTTCATCTTTACTGAACTCTTGGAGCGACTTGCGCTTCATCGCCTTGGCTACTTCTAGCAGTTCTTGAAGCTTGTCGAGGAACCAGGGATCAATGCCAGTCAGTTCGTAAACTTCAGCGACGGTCATGCCCATTTGGAACGCATGACGGACGGTAAAGATGCGGTCGGGGTTAGGAGTGCGTAGAGAAGCTCGAATATGTTCTAGACTGGGCAGTTTTTCAGCACGATCGCAGCCCCAGCCAGCCCGTCCAGTCTCTAGCGATCGCAGCGCTTTTTGGAAAGACTCTTGAAAGGTACGACCGATCGCCATTGCCTCTCCCACAGATTTCATTTGGGTTGTGAGGACAGGAGTAGAACCGGGAAACTTCTCGAAGGCAAAGCGAGGAATTTTGGTGACGACATAATCGATCGTCGGCTCAAAGCTAGCGGGAGTTTTTTTGGTGATGTCGTTGGGGATTTCATCCAAGGTGTAACCAACGGCTAACTTGGCGGCAATTTTGGCGATCGCGAATCCTGTCGCTTTGGAAGCAAGAGCGGAGCTACGAGAGACGCGGGGGTTCATTTCGATCACCACCAAGTCGCCTGTTTCGGGATGGATGGCGAACTGGATGTTTGACCCACCCGTCTCTACCCCAATTTCGCGGATGATTTTGATCGAAGCATCCCGCAGTCGTTGATATTCTTTGTCGGTTAAAGTTTGGGCAGGAGCAACGGTGATCGAGTCGCCTGTGTGGATGCCCATCGGATCAATATTTTCGATGGAGCAGATAATTACCACGTTATCGGCTAGATCGCGCATCACTTCTAGCTCGTACTCTTTCCACCCCAAGAGTGATTGTTCGATCAGAATTTGAGAGACAGGGCTGGCATCTAACCCAGATTGAGAAATTTCCTCGAATTCTTCTTGGTTGTAGGCAATACCACCGCCTGACCCCCCTAGGGTGAAAGCGGGACGAATAATTAATGGATAGGAGCCAATTTGAATCGCGATTTGCTTGGCTTCTGTCATGTTCTCTGCGAGGCCAGAAGGGCAAACGCTGACCCCAATCTTCTCCATCGCTGCTTTAAAGAGTTTGCGATCTTCTGCCTTTTCGATCGCAGGTAACTTAGCCCCGATCAACTCTACGCCGTACTTCTCTAGAACACCGTTCTTAGCTAACGTAACGGCTAAGTTCAGTGCCGTTTGCCCTCCCATCGTGGGTAGCAAGGCATCGGGTCGCTCCTTAGCAATGATTTTCTCTAGTAGCTCAGGGGTGAGTGGTTCGATATAGGTGCGATCGGCGGTGTCTGGGTCCGTCATGATTGTGGCTGGGTTGGAGTTGACCAGCACCACCTCGTAGCCTTCATCTCGCAGTGCCTTACAAGCCTGAGTTCCTGAGTAGTCAAACTCACTAGCTTGCCCAATCACAATCGGGCCAGAGCCAATCAACAAAATCTTGCGGAGGTCATCGCGACGAGGCATAGTCTTGCTAAAGCGTTCATGGTTCGTAAATCCCACTCATTGTAGAAGGTTTCTTCTAGGAGTTGCTGATCGTTTTAAGCACTTTTCCGGAGGATTGTCAGCAAACTTTGGGGTAAAGGCAGGGCTAAATCAGCAGATCAAGATTTCTGATTGCAACTCATGATGCTTCTCTGATTTTGAATTGAGAATTACTTGCATTAATATTGACTAGGGCGATCGCGATGCTCTACTGTCGTATACCGATTCACCCACTTTGATGGGCAGCTTTTTGATGAAATGAAAATAAAAGCCGTTGCTTGCTTTTATTGATAGTTTTTTTGATTAAGTGATTCTACAACTTGTACGGAGAACTCTGTGAAACGTCGTAAATTATTGTCCCTGTTGGGGTTGGCGGTGACAACTGGAGGAGTTGCGATCGCTTGCTCTAACAACTCCTCCACACCCAATGCTCAAACCTCTCCCGCTAACTCTCCGAGTGCCACCACTGCGGCTAGCAGCGGCACAGGTGAGGAACTCGTAGTGTACTGCGGTCGAGATGAAAAACTCGTCGGGGAATTAATTAAAAAGTTTGAAGCTGAAACGGGTACTAAAGTTCAAGTTCGCTATGGCGATACGGCTGAATTAGTGGCCGCAGTTTTAGAAGAGCAAAAGAATAGTCCGGCGGATGTTTTCTTTGCTCAAGATCCAGGAGCTTTGGGGGCGCTACAACAAGCCAATCGCACTACCAAGTTACCGGATGCTGTGCTCGCCAAGGTGGACGATCGCTTCCACTCCCCGACTGGGCAATGGGTGGGCATTACGGGCCGTGCGCGCACGGTGGACTACAACACTAATTTGGTGAAAGCGGAAGAGTTGCCACAGTCAATTTTTGATCTCACCGATCCGAAGTGGAAGGGCAAAATTGGTTGGGCACCGACGAACGGTTCATTCCAAGCCTTTGTTACCGCTCTGCGGGTTACAGAAGGGGAAGAGAAGGCGAAGCAATGGCTGGAAGGCATGAAAGCCAATGAACCCAAGGTTTATCCCAAGAATGTGCCCATCGTGGAAGCCCTGTCTCGCGGTGAAATCGCTTTGGGTTTGGTCAACCACTACTATCTAGAGCGAGTTAAAGTGGAGAACCCCAATGCTCCTGTAGAGCATCATTTCACAGGTGATGCGGGTTCTATGGTGAATGTTGCGGGCGTTGCAATTCTAGACAGTGCCAAGCGTCCAGAACTGGCCCAGAAGTTCGTTGCCTTCTTATTAGATAACGAAGCGCAAAACTACTTTGCGACCGAGACTCGCGAATATCCTCTGGCTGATGGAGTCAAGGTAGCAAGTAGTAATCTCAAGAGTTTAGATCAGGTGCAGACCCCAAAAATTGACCTGGCTAGCTTGAGTGACTTGGATGCGACCTTGAAACTGCTGCAATCAACTGGAGTGATCTAGAGGGAATGCAGGTTTCCAAGGGGCTGCACCGTCTCTTACAGGGATGGATGTGGCGATCGCCGAGGGCTTCCGGGCCACCTTTGTTCTTGACTTTGGCTGGGGCAATGGTCGCGATCGCGATCGCCTTACCTTTGGCCTATCTGGTGTTTCGGACTTCGGGGATCGGGGCAGAGCAAATTTGGACACTTCTGTCTCGACCCCGGACGCTCACTGTGCTGCTAAATAGTGCGGGAATGGCGGCGGCTGTGACTTTGCTGTCAGCGTTGATTGCGATTCCCATCGCTTTTTTAACGCTGCGGACTGACTTGCCAGGACGACGATGGTGGCTGATTGCGACGACATTACCTCTGGCGATTCCCAGTTATGTGGGCAGTTTTACGCTGCTGGCGACGTTTGGGCCTAGGGGGAGTGGCTTGCAATTGTTGCTGGAACCTTTGGGCGTTCAGGAACTACCCTCTATCTACGGCTGGCCCGGAACCCTCCTAGCGCTAACTCTGTTTACCTATCCTTACTTGCTGCTGAGCGTGCGGGCTGGCTTGCAAGGCATTGATCCAGCCTTAGAAGAAGTGGCCCGGAGTTTAGGACGTAGCCCTTGGGCAACTTTTTGGCAGGTGACGCTGCCACAACTGCGCCCTTCCATCGTGGCGGGTGGGTTGCTCGTCGCTTTGTACGCTTTGCGCGATTTTGGCACGCCGTCACTGATGCGGTTTGATGCTTTTACTCGCGTGATTTTTTTGCAGTACAAGTCGAGTTTTGACCGTACTTCAGCTTCGGTGCTGGCGCTAGTACTGGTGGGGTTGGTGCTGTCAATTCTGTGGTTGGAGTACCGAGTGCGATCGCGGGCTAAGTACTACAGCCGTGCCGCTGCGGTCAGGCGATCGCCTCAACTGGTCAAGCTGGGGCCATGGAAATGGCCTGCGCTCATATTTTGTGCCGCGATCGTGGCGCTGAGCTTGGTGTTGCCGTTTGCCATGACGATCTTTTGGCTGGTGCGGGGCTGGCTAGCCCAAGTCGATATGCTAGCTCCAGCCGATCTGCTGCACCTGGCCCTCAACTCCATTTCAGCAGCAGGATTAGCGGCGATCGCGGCGATTTTGTTTGCTTTACCTGTAGCTGTGTTGTCAGTGCGCTTTCCGGGACGAATTACCACTGCGATCGAGCGTTGTTCCTACATTGGCTTTGGCTTGCCAGGGATTGTTGTGGCTTTGTCTTTGGTCTTTTTTGGCGCTAACTACTTGCCCTGGATTTACCAAACTCTGCCGCTGTTGGTGTTTGCCTATCTGATTTTGTTTCTGCCGCAAACGGTCGGTACCGTCCGGAGTTCGCTACTGCAAGTGAATCCTCAGGTGGAAGAGTCAGCCAGAAGTTTAGGTCGCACCCCCTGGCAAACCTTGAGAGAAATCACGCTGCCGCTGGTGCGTCCGGGCATTCTGAGTGGAACGGTGCTGGTATTCTTAACCGCGATTAAGGAACTGCCTGCGACGCTCTTGTTAGCTCCGATTGGCTTTAAGACGTTAGCCACGCAGATTTGGCAAGCTACAGAGAATGTTTCCTTTGCCGAGGCGGCAGCGGCTTCTCTAGCGATGCTCTTGGTGTCTGCTGGCTCCACCTTGTTTGTTTTGGCGCAAGACCATGCAAGGACAGCTCACCGCTAAGTTTGCTCTGTATCTATGTTTCCTCTGCCTAGCTTGACCATGACCCGACCCGTGATTCTGCAACTTGACCGCGTTACTAAACAATTTCCTACCAGTTCCACTGCTGCTGTAGAAAACGTGAGCCTGACCCTGGCTCAAGGCGATTTACTGGCGCTTTTGGGGCCTTCGGGTTGTGGTAAGACCACGCTACTGCGGATGATCGCTGGTTTTGAACCGTTGCAGTCAGGGGCGATCGCCCTTGCAGGCAGAACTGTGGCTAGCCCAGGCACCTGGATACCCCCAGAGCAGCGATCGGTCGGCATGGTGTTTCAAGACTTTGCTCTGTTTCCACACTTGACCGTGGAGCAGAATGTGGCTTTTGGGTTGCAGAAAGTCGCAGACTCCGCGCAAATCAAGGCTAGAACCGCAGACGCGATCGCCCAAGTCAGATTGCAAGGGCTAGAAAACCGCTATCCCTACGAACTTTCTGGCGGCCAGCAGCAGCGAGTGGCTTTGGCGCGGGCCTTGGCTCCCCGTCCTGCCCTGATCTTGCTCGATGAACCTCTGAGCAATTTGGATGTGCAAGTCCGCTTACGCCTACGCGAAGAAATCCGCGAAGTGCTGAAATCTGCTGGCATTTCTGGGGTATTTGTCACCCATGACCAAGAAGAGGCATTAGCCATCTCAGACCAAGTTGCGGTGATGCAACAAGGGCGACTGGAGCAGCTTGGCACACCCGAGGAGGTTTACCACCATCCTGCTTCACGCTTTGTAGCCGAGTTTGTTACCCAAGCCAACTTTATAGCGGCGCAGCGGCAAGGGCAGCTTTGGCAAACGGAAGTGGGCCAGTTCAAATTGCCGCATGATGAATGGATCGAGAGCGAAATCGGCGACTTGATGGTACGTCAAGAAGATCTAGTGCTCGAAGCTGACAATGAAGCAGCCGTAGTGATCCGCGATCGCCACTTTTTAGGTCGGGAGTACTGTTACTGCCTCAGCACCCCTTCTGGAAAGGAATTGCACGCTCGTACTACCACTGCAATTAATCTACCGATTGGTACCCATGTGCAATTGTCGGTACCAGATCAGGCTTTACGTATCTTCCCGACTAATACACCCAAACTCGCAAAAACTCTGTAGTTTTCCAATAAGCCAAACGCGATCGCCATAATAGGGATGAATGTGTCCTTAAAACCCTTTTATGGCAGGAGTTAGCAATGATTTTTCCTCGCACGCGACAGATTTTAGCAGGGCTGTGTTTGTCTCTGTTGTTGCTCACCACAGCTTGCGCCCCAGAAGAGCCTTCCCGCTGGGATCAGGCGCAGCAAGAAACGACTCAGAAGCAACCAGCTACTGAAACCAAGACTACAACTGCTGCTAAGCCTACTTCCGGCGGTCAATTCAATAAATTCTTCCCGCAGCCAGGCGGAGGGTATGAGCGTGTCTACACCCAAGAAAAAGCAGGTTTTGCGGAAGCCAAACTGAAGCAAGGGGGTAAAGATGTGGCAATGCTCGCGATCTCAGACACCGCCAGTAACCCCAGTGCTGCGGCTAAATTCCAACAGAGCAGCAAAACTATTGCGGGCTATCCAGCCGTGGAGACAGGCGCGACCCAAACCAGTGTACTAGTTGGCGATCGCTATCAAGTGAAGGTGATCTCGCGTGACCCTGCTTTTACAGCTAGCGATCGCGAAGCATGGTTGCAAAGATTCGATCTTGACGGGTTAAGAAACTTACCGACAACTGCTCAAAAAAGGTAATAGCGCTGTCTCAGAAGTACTATCACTCCGGAAATCGGAGCTAAAGACTGTTTGAGTAAACGAGAACCATCAAAATCAGGGTAAATCTAGCCCATCGGCTAATAAATACAGAAATAAGGAGTCTTTGCTATGAGTCAGGCTAAACCAATCTTTGAATTGGTCGATCAGCTACCCACGAATAACATGACCGTCTATGCCCTCAAAGCTCTAGACTTTGTGGTGCCTGGGCAATGGCAAAACTTAGTCGGGTTTGACAACACCATTCGCACCATCACAGGTGAAACAGACGAGGGGGTAATTCAACAAGTTGGCGAGCGGGCAATTCAGCTCTACAACGACCCCTCGCAAGGTTATCAACGAGCCATGTGGCTCTACCAAACCGTGAATAGTGCGGGGGGAGCTTTGGGTGCAGCCGCTTTAGCTAACAAAATCAGTGAGCGGGTATCGTTTCTCTCTTTCCTCGATCGCGTCACTCCCAAGGCCGACAAAGCCCAAACCATTGACTTGAGCCTGAAGTTGGTGACTGAGTTAGTCGCTTTTTGTCAAATTAACGGCATTCCCGGCGACAGCATTGGTGATTTCGTTGCTTCCTTGGGTGACTACAGTGGTGAATCTCTAATGCGGATGGCAGCGTTAGTTTGCTTCGATGGCCTGATTCCTCTGGGTCCAGACTTCATTTTGAAAACTCAGTCTGCTCTAAGCCAACTCAATCCTGGCGACTTGACCCAGCATCCCGTCTTCAAGCAAATTGGTGGCTTAATTCCAGGAGGCAATCCCGCTGGACAACTCGGCTTTATCAACGAAAGTTTTGCTTCCACCCAAGGCTGGATGAGTAACTTTGTGACCTCGCGTAACCTAACTCCTGAGACCGTCGTGAGTCACTTGCAAAACTTCATTGAAATTTCCAATGACAAGTTAGACTATCTCGGCGCGTTCTTGGATATGACAACGAATTATTATGAACACACAGGGGTGCAAACCCTGGCTCGTCGCTTAATTGAACGAGCGGTTGCTGAGATCTAAGTGAAGGACTGACGAAGTAATGGCAGAACCCACCAATCACAATGACGCTGGAGAAGTCGCTCCTAGCACGGTTGACCAACAAGCCCCAGACGTTGCGGAAGAGAATGCGCCTAGCACTGATGAAGCGGTTGCAACGGATATTCCCTCGGCCAATGCTCCCGATCCAGCAACAGCCAACCCTGATGTGAACCCTAATGCGGCTGGAGAAAAACCCACTACTGAAGCCTCGCGTCCAGACGTTGATTCGCAAACGGCAGTAGATAAGCCAGCAAAATCAGCTAAGGCTGATCCTGGCCCTGGCTCCACCGAGAAAGCCGCAGCCAAAAAAGCAGGTGCCGCTAAAGCTAAAGGAGACGATGCTGCTCCTGCTGCCAAAGCCAAGAAAGAAAAAGCACCCGCTGTTGAAGACAAGCCATTTGCTGAGTTTGTCGAGCAACACTATCTGCCTGCGCTCAAGACAGCTCTCGAGAAGCAGGGATTGCAAAACCTGGATCTAAGCTTTGTTAACCAGAAAGTACAAGTTTCTGGTTTGACTGATGCCCCCGATTGCTGGCAGATCGTGGGTCGCTGGGAAGGAGGACGACGACAGTTCAATATCTACTTCTTTAAGGACGATATTCAAGGTCAGCGAGGTTTCTCGTTCTCAGACACGGGTCACAAAGCTAGTACTCTGGAGCCGTTCTTAATTGATGAGCGGAAGGTAACGTTGGATCTATTGCTTCTTGGTGCAGTCCAACGGCTGAATGCTCAGAAGTGGTTGGTGCGAAACTAACCTCTGGCTTATAGTTCTTTGAAATCGTAGGTGATGACTCCGGTAACGGGATCGTTGTCAATGCCAACATATCCGGTTCTTACCATTTCTTGGAGAACCGCCTCAACTTCGGCAAAGCCAAGGCCCGTTGCCATCACTCCTTGCGTCACAGACAATTTGCCTCCTCTGGCGGCAGCAGCTTCTAAAAGCCTGATCATGAGCTGTTCCCGGCTAGGCTTCAGAACTGTAGCTGCGACAGCAGGTTGGCTCAGTGGGACTCCAGTAGGCGACATACCTAGACGAGCACGGTATTTAAGGTTGTGCTCCTCTACCATGTCTGGCATCAGAAGAAGGTCAATAAATTGGCCGACCCCTAAAAAGCCTAGGGTAAACATCCAAATTAGACCCGTAACAATTTTGCCGTTGTAAAGACGATGTAGTCCAGATATCCCAAATAAGCAACCTAGCCAAAGCAGGTAGGAAGTTCCAACCTTGTTCATATCACTGGCAAGTTAAGGTTTCTGTTCAATCATAGATATTTTGCTGAGGAGTCAGCGGCAGCTGTGCGGAAAAAGGCAGCCGTGAAGGAAATGAGGCGATCGCTAGGTTGTCCCGGTTAGACTTGGCACAATAAGCATAGTGAATGAACCACGAACTTTAATAAAAGCGTTGGGGGTTGTCATGGTGGCTAGATCTGGGCGATCGCTCAAAGGTGCTAGAGATCAAGGTGCTAAAGGTCAAAGTCGGATGCGCCGACAAGTGTTGCTGTTGAGCTTGTTGATGTTGCCTGTCGTGCCAACGGCTGCGATCGCAGAAGTAATTGATTCAGCCTCCTCGACGACGCGATCGCCTGCTACTACTGTCGAAAATGCCACCTTTGAAGTTTCTAATTTAGTTTCTGATCGGCTGGTGGTTCCACTGGAGTCGACTGCGATCGCTGAAAATGTGGTGGTAGATGCTGTTCCTATCCCTACAACGGCAGACACCTCCATTTCTGATCCTGCGATCGTCACCCCCAACACTGCCGAGCCATCCTCAACTCCAGCCAACCCAGGCACCCCAGAGCTATCTACGGCAGCACCAGAAACATCAGCAGAACCCGCTCAGGCAGAACCACCCACATCAGACCCAGCGGAACCAACCCCCAAGACTAGCGATTCTGATAATTCCGTAGAACCAGAGTCAAAACCAGAACCGGATTCAGAGTCAAAAACTGATGAGGCAAGCGAGACTGAGCCGAGCGATTCTGACTCAGAGGAAGCTGAGAAACCCCCTACCCCTGAAGAACAAGCGCGACAACAAAAACTGATTGAGGCAGACCAACTTTACTTAGGTGGTCAGTTTCCTGCTGCGGAAAAGCTCTATCGAGAAGCCAAAACACCATTTGCCAAAGAAGTGGCCGCGACAGAAGCTAAGCAGCGACCCGAGCCAATTCTAGACCCAGCCCAATTGTCTCCGGCGGGGCGAGTTTACTGGCGTGAGTCGGAAGCTGGGATGGCCCAGAACCTCAAGACTCGAATCTTCGTGCCACTGAGTATGTTGGTGGAGCAGCACCCCCAATTTGTGCCCGGACACTTGCGACTGGCCCAAGCCCTCAAAGATGACCAGCGCACCCCAGAGGCACTAACTGTTCTGGAACGAGCGACCGCCTTTTATCCCAACCAACCAGATTTGCTGAAAGCCAAGATCGAGCTTTTGGCCGAAACCGAACAATGGCTCGACGCTTCCATCGCGGCTCGGCAATTTGCTTTGCTCAACCCCAACGATCCAGCCGCACCCGAATTCGCCAAACTCGCTGAGGAGAATCTAGAGCGTTTCCGAGTCCACATGCGGCGAGAGCTAAGAGGGAATGCGATCGCCAATGCGATTACTGGGGTGGCAGGTCTTGTGCTGACTGGCAATCCTTTTAGCCCTCTATCGGCAGTACAAACCACAGCCATGTTGATGCGAGGAGAAGCAGCGATCGGCGAGAGTGTGGCGAAGGATGCCAAAGAAGAGTTAGAACTGATCGATGATCCGCTAGTGGTGGATTATGTCAATGAGATCGGTCGTCGCATCGCTACAGTTGCAGGACGAGATTTCAAGTACGAGTTTCATGTGATTATGGACGATCGCCTCAATGCCTTTGCCCTGCCCGGAGGCAAGGTATTTCTCAATGCAGGAGCGATCGCTAAAACTAACTCCGAGGCAGAACTTGCTGGACTTTTGGCCCATGAGTTATCCCATTCGGTTCTATCTCATGGCTTTCAGTTAGTCGCTCAAGGAAATCTGATTTCCAGTGCCACGCAGTTCTTCCCGTTTGGTGGCACGATCGGCAATTTGGCTGTACTCGACTATAGCCGAGACATGGAGCGGCAAGCCGATATTGTCGGCACCCGGATTTTAGCTTCCACAGGTTATGCAGCCGATGGGCTACGCAACTTGATGGTGACGCTAGAAAAAGAAGACAAAGACAGAATGCCTTTCAGTTGGCTCTCCTCGCACCCCATTACCAACGAACGGGTGGAATATCTGGAAAAACTGATTCAGGAGAACGGGTACAACCGCTACGCCTACGAGGGAGTCGCCCGCCACAACACAGTGAAAGCCAGAGTCAAGCAACTGATCGCAGAACGCAAACAATGCGAAAAGGAGAAGAGTAGAAAAGAAAAACTAGAATGCCGAAAAAAACCAGAACAAAAAACAGAAGAAAAATAAGTTAAAAAGGAGCGATCGCCTTTTATCAAAAGGTGTGGCGACAGATTTGAATATTCGAATTGCAAGTGCAGCAGATCTCGAATCACTGGTACGACTAGCTGGGGCATTCCGGGATCAGCTGCGCCAATCGAGTCCTTCTGATGCAGGGTTTTGGGATGCGATCGCCCGACTATTGCAAGAGCCAGACACTGAATTTTTTCTAGCTCAAGAGCCTCAAGGAAATGTTCTCGGTTATATCCAGTGTCGTTACCGTTATTCTGCTTGGGTCGTTGGCTACCAGGCTGAGAAGATGTTTTTGTGCTGCCAGAGGTGCGGCGACAAAGAGTAGGGCGACAACTGGTTCAGTTTGCTATTGATCGAGCCATTGAAAAAGGTTGTCGTTCAATCGACCTCAATACAAATGAACGCAATATTGGTGCGATCGCCCTTTATCAACAGTTAGGACTGCGAGCGGAGCGATCGCTGTGGCATGGTGGACGACAGCTTTGGCTAGAGAAAGCTTTGTAGCCGTAGAGTGTGAAGTGCAGAGTACGCACCGCTTCTTAAGGCTGAGTCTGGTTGGCTTCAGGAATGAGGCGGACTAAGCCAAGAGATCAAACCTGAGGATGTCGTCTGGATTCGCTAGGTGTGAAACACTGGCACGGAGCTATAGCCACAACAGCCATGCCCCATATCGCCATTCAGAACTCGAAGGCAGGGGACTGGATGGAACAGGTCAGCAATGAGCATTAGCAGTGCCAAACGTAAACCATAGGAGCATTCATTGATTTACAACACGAAAGCGTATGCGGCAGCCAGTGCAACATCACCACTGACCTCTACCCAGATCAAGCGACGCAATCCAACTGAACACGATGTACAGATCGAAATCTTGTTTTGCGGCATCTGTCACTCTGATGTTCATTCAGTACGTGACGAGTGGAGCGACTTTATGTCCACTACCTACCCGATTGTCCCGGGTCATGAGATCGTCGGTCGTGTAACTCAGGTTGGCTCAGCAGTGACTAAGTACAAACCGGGCGATCTGGCTGCGATCGGCTGCATGGTTGATTCGGATTTGACCTGTCCTCGCTGCCAAGCTGGCTTTCAGCAGTTTTGTCACAATGTCATCTTCACCTACAACTCCCCAGACAAGCACAAGACTGCTCCAGTTACCTACGGTGGCTACTCCGATAGCATTGTCGCTGATGAACGCTTCGTTCTGCGAGTTCCAGAGAACCTCGATCTGGCTGGAGTCGCGCCGCTGCTTTGCGCCGGGATTACAACCTATTCACCCCTGCGCCACTGGGGTGTTACCGAGGGCAAGAAGGTTGGCGTGGTTGGTCTGGGCGGGCTGGGACACATGGGTGTGAAATTCGCCCATGCGTTCGGTGCTCACGTTGTTGTCTTTACCACCTCGCCTGATAAGACGGAAGACGCGCTTCGCCTCGGTGCTGATGAAGTGGTCGTTTCCCGTAATGCTGACGAGATGAAGAAGCACGAGGACAGCTTCGATTTCATTCTCGATACCGTCTCCGCCAAACATGACATCAACGCCTATCTCAACCTGCTCCGCCTCGACGGTAACATTACCCTAGTTGGTGCACCAGAGAAGCCGCTGGATATCGCGGCATTCAGCCTTCTCGTGGGTCGCCGCAGTCTTTCTGGCTCTATGATCGGCGGCATCCCAGAAACCCAGGAAATGCTCGATTTCTGCGGTCAGCACAACATTACCTCTGATGTTGAAGTTGTCCCTATCCAAAAGGTCAACGAAGCTTACGATCGCCTGCTCAAGTCTGATGTGAAATACCGCTTTGTCATTGATATGGCTTCCCTGAAATCGGAATAGAGGCGGGAAGCGTGGATACCAACCGCTTGGAGTATCGCGATCGCACCTGTCTTTACTAAGACTCACAGAAGTTGACGCGATGTTGCAACTCTTAACACGATCGCCTCGCTTCAACCTCCCAGACCTTGTAAACTAAAGTGCATAGAAAATGCCGCATTTACGTCTTGGCTTCCTCTGTATTGCTTTCATGGCTCTAGACCTGAGGCACAGAATCATAAAAGAGCAGAAACACCTATGGTAGATTCCCTCAAGAAACCTGGTTTTGAAGAACTGAAGCCAGGAATCAAAGTCCCCGCAAAGGAAACCATCCTCACTCCTCGGTTCTACACCACCGACTTTGATGAGATGGCAAAGATGGACATCTCTCCCAACGAGGACGAGTTGAGAGCCATCCTGGAAGAGTTTCGGGCTGACTACAATCGCCACCATTTTGTGCGGGATGCTGAGTTTGCGCAATCTTGGGATCACATTGATGGCGAAACCCGTCAGCTATTTATTGAGTTTCTAGAGCGCTCTTGCACCGCTGAGTTCTCTGGCTTCCTGCTCTACAAAGAACTAGCCCGCAAGCTGAAAGACAAGAACCCCTTGCTAGCAGAGTGCTTCTCGCTGATGTCACGGGATGAGGCGCGTCACGCTGGTTTCCTCAACAAGGCGATGACCGACTTCAACATGTCGCTCGACTTGGGTTTCTTAACCAAGAGCCGCAGCTACACTTTCTTTAAGCCGAAGTTTATCTTCTACGCGACTTACCTCTCTGAAAAGATTGGCTACTGGCGGTACATCACAATCTTCCGTCACCTAGAGTCGCACCCTGAGAATCGCATCTACCCCATTTTCCGATTCTTTGATAACTGGTGCCAAGATGAGAACCGTCATGGTGACTTCTTTGACGCCATCATGAAGGCTCAGCCCCAGTTCCTCAACGATTGGAAAGCAAAACTCTGGAGTCGCTTCTTCTTGCTCTCCGTTTTTGCCACCATGTACCTCAACGACCTTCAGCGCTCTGGTTTCTACGCTTCTCTGGGCCTGAATGCTAGAGATTATGATCTGCATGTGATCAACAAAACCAACGAAACTGCGGGTCGCGTTTTTCCCGTAATTTTGGATGTAGAAAATCCTAAATTCGTAGCTCGGATGGATAAGGCGGCTGAGGCTTTTCTAAAGCTGAACAAGGTCATTGAGTCTAACCAGCCCAAAGCCGTGAAGTTCTTCCAGAAGCTACCACACATCGGTTCGATCGCTTGGCAAATGCTGCGGTTGTACCTGATGAAGCCGATTGATATGGTAGCTCTAGAAGGCACTGTACGCTAACGTTTTAGATTGGCTCCGAATGCTGGCGGTTCTGTTGAATGCAGAACCGTTTTTTTATGGGAACCTGCTTGATTCTTCACCCATCAATTGCTTGCATGGAGAGACAAATCATTTATTGGCAATGGCTGCGATCGCCCCTCCGCTTGGGACTGTCTGCCAGCTTACTAATCGGGCTTTTTAGTGGGAGTGATTGGGCTGTAGCTCAGGAAACTTTTGCACCTGCAACTCAATCCCCTGAAGTGTCTCAAGCTGCGAGTGACTTGGATTTAAAGCCAGAGGTCATTCGAGAGAGTCCGGTTTTGCAGCGTTGGTTACGCGAGGTGCCTGATGTGTTGTCAGACATCAAACATGATCCGAGTTTTCGGACGAGAATCAGGGCAGGCTACTCTCAGTTCCCCTCCACAGATCACGCGGGTGGCTGGAATGTAGGTGTGGAGGATGTTTTTTTAGGGCGGAGTGGCTTAACGGTTAGTGGGGAGTATCAAGCTGCCTTTAATGGCGATCGCGAAGCTTATGGCGGAGATGTGCGCTATTATGTGCGGCCTTTGGGTAGCTATGTCAATGTTGCGCCTGTGGTGGGCTACCGTCATTTAGAAACCGAGCAGTACTCGACGGATGGAGTGAATGTCGGGGTGCGGGTTTTGTTGGTGATGTCTCGTACTGGGGCTGCTGATGTCTCCCTAACCCAAAGTTGGGTGTCTCCTGGTTCCGATGAGGAAGTAGGGCTAACGACGCTGTCGGCTGGCTACGCAGTGACGAACAATCTACGCTTGTCTACGGATATCCAAAAGCAAAACTCTCGCTTTGCTAAGGATAGCCGTGTGGGAGTTTCTTTGGAGTGGATGCCTTAATGCTGAAGGGTTGTAAGTTAACTCTATTTCTGATTTGCTTCTGGTCGGAAGAAGATTTCGTAGGGAGACAGAAAGCGATCGAGAAAGCCTGGAGGCAGCAGGGGTTTTGTTTCGGGTGGCAATGGTTGATATTGTGAGCGATACACCTCTAGAGCCTGCCGTTTGCGATCGCGCATAGCGGTAATTGGCAAACGGTAAGCATTTTTTAGCTCCGGTGCGCTAAAGTCCCAGGCCCAAGGTTTCCACAGAGACCAGACTGGATATTGAATTAACTCTGCTGGGATTCTAGAAGCCAGAAGAGCTGTGTGAATCAGCTCATAGGCCGCTATGTGGTCGGCGTTCACATCTTTTCGATAGGGGACATATACTTCTTCGGGCCTGATGGTCTGCAATAGCTGAACTAGCTGGGCGAGCATTTGCTGGCGCTCGCTACTCGATAATTTGGGCAGATGACCATCTAGTTGGCTTAAGAAGTGGATTTGAGATGGCTGAACACTCAAGATTTGCAAGGCATCAATCGCCTCCTGTTGGCGAATTCG
The DNA here is from genome assembly GCF_039962155.1 of Trichocoleus desertorum AS-A10. Classification (NCBI taxonomy): domain Bacteria; kingdom Bacillati; phylum Cyanobacteriota; class Cyanophyceae; order Leptolyngbyales; family Trichocoleusaceae; genus Trichocoleus; species Trichocoleus desertorum. The sequence continues at coordinate 22,261 of NZ_JAMPKN010000049.1, forward strand.
TACCATCTCCTCTCCTTTAATAAAAGGATGTTTTGGATGTGAGGAGCGGCCATCTGTCAAAAACACAACCTGAATCGGGATGTTTTGTTCTTGTTTGAGGGCAATTAAGCCGCCACATCCCAGACTTTCATCATCTTGATGGGGTGCAAAAACAATCGCTGATTTCTGGCTCAGATGCATAGGCCGACTGTTAACCAGTAACCAGCGCCACAAAGCTGGAGCGTAGATGGTTCGCTTGAACCGGAAATTTAGAGATTCCCGTTTGCGATGTAACTTCTGGAAAAATCTGCTTAATAACATTAGATATTGCACCCTCAAACCTGACAAAACTTTTAGAGCGCCCAAACTTTGTACTTGATGCTTCCCTGGAGACGGCCCCACCGCCACGCTAATCTCCAACACCATTGGCGGCGGCTTTCTAACGAGTGGACTTGTGGCATTTCTTGGAGCAAGCGGCCCCAAGATTTTAAGCCCGTCTTCCAAGAAAATGGGTGCATCCCTAACGCTTGGTATTTTTTGTAAAGCAGCACCTCAGACTCGGCCCACTGTCTTGCTTGTCGATACATGCCTGTCAAGGTTGGGCGGTAACGCACGTAGAGTACCGCATCAGGAACGAAGTGTAGCTTTACGCCGGATAGTTGCAGTCGCCAGCAATAATCGATGTCTTCTAACCGCAAAACTGACTCATCAAAGCCACCCATAGCTTCGTGCAGCGATCGCTTAACTCCCATTCCTCCACCGCCTGTAAACAGCAGATGCGGCATGTAGCGGCTTTTGGGTAATTCAGTTTCTTGAGTACAGGGGTGGGCTCTCACCAGCCAAGACTCGTTGAGTTTATTGGGGTCAAATCGACACCCCACGAAGTCATATTCAGCCAGCGCCTGCCCCATTGCTGCCACCCAACCTGGTGCAACCTCATCATCGGCATCACAAAAAGCGAGTGCTTCACCTTGAGCTGCTCTCGTCCCTGCATTACGGGCAGGACCTGCGCCCGCTTTGTGGGAGGCATCGACAATCCGTAAGTTGGGGATTCGACTCTGATATTGACGTACAATCTTCAGTGAAGCGTCGGTGGAGCCATTGTCCGCAACGATTACTTCCCATGGCTCCGACCACTGCTGTTGCGCCAAGGCGTCTAACTGTTTTGCGATTGTATTGGCTGCATTGAAACAAGCAATAATGACACTTAATTTCATCAAATCTCCAGGGCTATTTCAGCCAGGTCAACTTCTTGGCTCCATTGATTACGACTTTGATCTACTTGTCAGCACAACCAGTCCACCAGCGTGACTAGTAGGTGGGGTGATGCATCGAAGGCACGATATCGAATAGGTTAGTTTTTCGGCACTACAACGTTAGGCCACGCTCAGCAACGCTGCGATCGCGGTGTCCACTTAAGCACTCCTAATGGGGTAATTGGTTGGTCAGCGAGACTAATAAACGATGAGGATTATTGAGGGTTATTACTGAATCTAATCAGTTCTTAAAATAACTTAAAGCAGCTAGATTCGGTATTATTACGGAGCTGTATAAATATTCCTCCAATTTAGTTAAGTCTGCCAGCTGTCAACGCCATCTTTTATTCGATCTTTAAACTTAAGCGGAGAATTTATAAGGCAGTATGAATGTTAGTGATACAAGGGCTACATCCTCTTGTCTTAGGTGAGCTTTTAAGCTAATAAGGGCACCCTGTGTGATCACTACGCATTTTCAGGCTGCTAACTTGACGACTGCAATTGCCTCTACGTTTGAAAACTCATACCAAGCGATCACCTATACTGAGTTGCAACCCAATCTGTAATTCTGGAATTAATGCTGAATGCTGAGAACTTTTTAGCTGATTATGAGGTTACGGCTGATAAAGTGACTTAGTATTAATTTACACTAATGAGTTTTAGCGGTTCGGATGGCATGATATACATCAGTTTGGCTCCCTCAGGTTGGGCTTCTGTTGGTTTGAGTTGCAGCCATTCCTGAAAGCTGATGCCTAGTTGAGCGATCGCCTGTACTTCACTTTGATAGGCTCCAAATCGACGATAAGTTTCAATCATCGCTTCTATTTTTTCCAGGACTTTGGGCAAAGCGTCATAGATTTTGGGAACACTTCTGTCTTGAATATTTTGGTAGTGTTCTAGACCTGTGGAAGCAGTCAAACAGCCCAACCAAACTCATAGCGGTTGATGAACAACCCAACTACAATGTCATGCAACCAAGTAATTTTGGAAAAACAAATTGTTTTACGAGCTAATCGCTTAATCTGAGTTCTCAAGGTTAAATGTTTGCGCTCAATCTTCTGGGTGTTCGCTTTTCCAACAGTGTGCTGCTGAGAATTAAGCAACTGTAGATAAGCTCCCCAAGCATCTGTGTAAAGTAAGTCAGACCAGAGGGTTGCAACAACGCTTCGAGTTTGACCAAAACTGTATCTTCATGCGGTGTTAAAACATAAGCCATTTTCCCAGTGTGATGGTCAATGGCAGACCACAACCAACGCTGCTGCTCCAGGACTTACGCAAAAGTCATTTAAACGGCCAGATGCTTGAGTTGCTCCTTGAGATACTCAGAGAGCATCCCGTGCTTAATTTGATAGCTATAGCAATCCAAAGTGATTGATGAAAACGCGCCATACATAAAGACCTTTGGGAAATTATAGCCTTACATAGCTGTGTTAGGACATTATTCTGAAGGAGAAAAGTGTTGGGATAGAACTATGCCTGCCCCTTACAGTTACGACCTGCGGCAAAAAGCGATTGAAGCGTTTCAAGGTGGAGAACGCAAAAGTGCTGTCTGTCGCATGTTCAACCTCAGTCGCAACACCCTAGACCTATGGCTGAAACGGCAAGCGGAAAGCGGGGACTATCAAGCGATTACCCAGTTCCAGCAGGGGTGTCGGCATAAGATCACAGACTGAAAACGCTTTGAGGCGTTTGCCCGAGAGCATGGAGGCAAGACTCAGCGCGAAATGGCGAAGTTGTGGGGAGACAATGTGACGCAGCAGAACATCAGTGATGCGCTGAGGAAGTT
>NZ_JAMPKN010000050.1:0-25160 GCF_039962155.1 Trichocoleus desertorum AS-A10
TCTCGATTAGTGCGCAAAAGCTTATCCTTTTCCAAGTCACTGGAGAATCACATTAGTGCGATTTGGTACTTCATCCATCACTACAATGCATCATTACCTGTGTAGCACTACCATGAACTTTACTCTTCTATCATTACATCTTGAGCACTACCGTCAAAGGTATCGGTTAGTTTGCCAAACTCTAGTCCCTCTGCCCCAACGAGCTGCCTGACATTTGATGGTTTCACATTGAAGCGGCAGTAGTAGGCGATATCTTCGAGTGTCACGAGCAGACCGTTCGATCCACCCTACGTCGCTGGGAGCGCAATGGACTTGAAGGGTTATGGGAAGCCCCTGGGCGAGGAGCGAAGCGCCGATGGCAAGAAGCGGATCTCCAAGCTGTCGAGCAGTGGATTGAACAAGCCCCCCGCACTTACAGCAGTCCCCAATTAGCTCAGAAGTTAGTCGAAGAGCGTCATCTCAAACTGAGCCCAAGACGATTGCGCCATGTACTGCAAAAAAGGGCTTTCGCTGGAAACGCACCCGAGCCTCTCATCAAGGCAAGCAAAACCCGGAACAGAAACGACTGAAACAAGCGGATTTAGAGACTCTGGAACTAGCCGCCGAAGGGCACATCGAACTGAAGTATCTTGACAGTCTGGGTGTTGCCTCTGGAGTCCAGTCAGCTACAGTTATAGTCGAGTCGGACAACAGAAGCGATTAGAGCAAACGGAGCGACGGGGTGGGCGCATTAGCATCCTAGGACTCTGGCAACCGCATCAAGGGTTTGAGTATGCTCTAGCGCTAGGTAGTTTTAAGAGTTCCAGTTACATCAAAGTGAGGACTCGATTGCTGATAAAGCTTTGACAACTCTCACTCCAACGGGGCGTCTAACGGTGATTGTGCAAGACAATGGTTCGTTGCATACAAGTCAACTGGCTCAGCAACAGTAGCAACGGTGGCAGCAGCAGGGCTTATTGGTGTTCTTTTTGCCCCCCTACTGTTCTGAGATGAATCGCATTGAGGAACAATGGCATCAACTCAAGACGCATGAGATTGCAGGTCAGATGTTTGAGGATGAATACAATTTAGCAGTTGCCATCATGGATGGGATGGCAGCACGTAGCATCAAAGGGGGATACGCCCTTGAACGTTTTAAGTTTAATTCTGGCTAGCTACTTACATCCTCAGTTTGTCTTCTAATGCCCGTCGTTTTGCAGAAGCTGTTCGTTCTCATTGGGGCATTGAAAATTGTTTGCATTGGGTGCTTGATGTGGCCTTTGCTGAAGATGACTGTCGAGTTCGCAAAGACCATGCTCCTGAAAATCTAGCCATTGTCCGTCATATTGCCCTCAATCTCCTGACCCAGGAGAAGTCAGCCAAGGGAGGAATTAGGGCAAAGCGCCTTAAGGCAGGCTGGGAAAATCACTACCTCTCTACTGTTCTTTCCCAATGAGATGCGTTTGCCCTGCAGATACTGATAACCAGCTTTTGCAACTGCAAGAATTTTGCGATCGCCAAGGTTGGCAGATTGCCAACATCTACATTAACCGCGAATCTGGCCGCATAGGGTAAGCGCGAGCGCGGAAACTTCAGCCGCATGTTTGAAGATGCAGCAAAGCGAAAGTTTGATGTGTTGCTGTTTTGGTCCCTGGATAGATTCAGTCGTGAAGGCATCCGCAAGACGATCGCTTACCTCCAGCAGCTCAGCAACTTAGGTTGTAGATTCAAGAGCTACACAAAACCGCTGCTTGATACCGAGAATGAATTGGTGGCCCACATCGTTGTGGGAGTGCTTGCTTACCTTGCACAACAAGAAGCAGTTCGCATCTCTGAGCGAACCAAGGCAGGACTACAACGAATGCGATCGCGGCCCTCCAGACAAGGAAGAGATTCTGGCTGTGGTCTGAGCACAGCCAGAAACCCTGCTAAAGAAACGAGCGCGAAACATCATTCTTAAATGCTAGATACATCGTCTTTTGCTGCATATAGCTTTCAGATTGGATCATGATTTAGACTTTACGGAACTGTCCAATATCCTTAGTGGGTGACATACCAAACATACGAGAATATTCACGGCTGAATTGTGAGGCACTCTCATACCCAACTTGATAAGCAGTATTAGTTACATCAACGTTTTCAATCAGCATTAGACGACGTGCTTCCATCAGCCTTAGCTGTTTTTGATATTGCATCGGACTCATTGAAGTGATTGCCTTGAAGTGACGATGGAATGATGCGGGAGACATACCCGCTTGCTTTGCCAAATCATCAACCCGCCATGTTTTTGTAAACTCAGCTTTAATTTGCTTAATTACTGCCGCAATGCGCTGCATATGACTCCCAAATGTCGCAATCTGCCGAACCGCTTGGTCTTGTTCACCGATTAGAAGGCGGTAATAGATTTCGCGAACAATCATGGGTGCCAGGAATGGGATATGCTGCGGCGTATCCAGAAGCCGTGTCAGCCTGATGGCACAATCAATCAACGATTCATCAGCATCACTTACGAACAAGCCTCTGACTGCACTTTCTTTTTGATCTGGACTGCACTGGATTTGATCGATAATATTCCAAAGCTGATTCGCGTCCAGACTGAGCTTAAAGCAGAGATACGGCTTATCCGCTGTTGCTTCGATAATCAATCCGCTGAGTGGCAGATCAACTGTGACAACAATATATTGAGCCGTCCCATAGTGATAGGTTTCCTGGCCCAGTAAGGTTTCTTTTTTACCCTGAAGAATGATGCAAAGCGTCGGTTCATACACGGCACGGAGTGCTGTCGGAGCCGCAGATTCCCGCATTAATTCCAACTGCTCAATGGCGGTTGAATGGATACCGTTTCCCTTTCCATGGGTGTGCCGAATCACTAATGTTGCCAATTCTTGACATAAATTGCTTGCTGTACCTCGCTTCATTACTGCAATCGCCTTACTGGATGCTTGAGAAACTCAGCCATTTTCAGACACTCTATAGAGAATATTCACTCTGGTCAATCCTCCAGCTGAGAGTATTAGGCAAGTGTGTGCAAGTTTTATGTATTTAGCGCTGATTCTTTCAACTCTATGATGAACACACTCTAAGGAGAAATGAAAGGATAAGGCAATGAGCAAGGCATAACAAAACTTGCTTCGATCGCTGAATCAATCCAAGGATTGGACAAAAATACTGCTATTCGTTCAATGAGATAACGCTGTTATTCACTAACTCTTAGAAGAACAAAGATGTCTCAAAGAACGTGAGTGATTTGTATTGGGCGATCGCTGAGCACTGATGAGCACTGAAATGTAGCCAGGATAAGCAGCAAGCTCACCAACCTAGCAGGGAACAAAATGAGCACCGAATTAGGTTGCAACAAAAATCGTAATTGATCGAAGAAATGTCGATGTGACAATGCATCTACTGGAATTTGTGTAACCCTAAGCGAAGGAAGAAAACTACTCATGCTAGCAGCGCGCATACATGAATATCACAAACCTCTCGTTCTGGACACCAAAGGCAAATCCACGGCGGATCTGCGTCAGGAGCTGAACAACGCCATTGGCAAGGGAGAACTTGACGCGGTCATTGATTGTGCAGGTGTTGAAGCCATGATCCGCACTGGGTTTGAGCTTCTGTCCGTCGGTGGGCATTATGCGTCGGTCGGCTTGGTGGGCGATCAAATCAACATCCCGCTGTTCCCGTTGGTCGCTCGCGAATACACCTATCACGGTTCGTTCCAGGGCAATTATAACGATCTGACTGAAGTCATGATGCTTGCCTCGCAGGGCAAGATTCGTCACACGGTTAAAATTATCAGCCTTGATCAGGTCAACGAAACCCTCAATCTTCTATGGACGGGTGATGTTGTTGGGCGGGCGGTCATCAAATTTTGACCGATCGGTTCCGTCGCAAAGAAACTGTGGAATCGGCGATTTTGAGAAGTTACCCTTACCCTAGAAGGAGTGCAAATGTTTACCCGCGCAGGATACTTTTTTGTTGCCGTCATCCTCGCATGTTTGATGGGACCTCCATCTATGCATGCCTCTGAAACGAAGCCCGAAGCGAACAAGCAACTGATTCAAGCAAGCTTCGATCGCTGGCGTGCCGGAACCGGGGGACCGTTCGAGTTGCTGGCGGCTGATGCTACCTGGACCATTACAGGAAACTCTCTAGCCGCTAAAGAATATGCGTCTCGCGACGAATTTCTCGACGCGGTAATCAAACCGTTCAATGCCCGGTTGACCAAACCGCTATCCCCCACCATCCGCAGTCTATACACTGAAGGTGATACAGTCATCGTGTTGTTTGATGGTGAGGCTACGGCAGTTGATGGCAAGCCCTATCGCAATACCTACGCTTGGTTTATGGAGATGCGGGACGGAAAGATCGTCAATGTCACTGCATTCTTTGACTCGATCACCTTCGATGAATTCTGGAGACGTGTGCCGCCGCGCGCGCGGTGATAGAAGATTGCGACTCTCAGTGTACCGATCTTAAGTACAGAATGTTTAGGCTGACTTGCAGTCAGTTTCAATGGAGCTTACCAACCATGAATAAAGGCAGGTTAGAAGCCTTCAGTGATGCAGTAACTGCCATTATTATCACGATTATGGTGTTGGAATTAAAAGTGCCCCACGACACTAATTTCGAGGCATTACGGCCATTAGTTCCAGTATTCCTCAGTTATGTCCTCAGTTTTATTTATTTAGCGATCTACTGGAATAACCATCATCACTTATTTCAAGCGGTGCAGCGGGTCAATGGTCATGTCTTGTGGGCGAATCTACATCTACTGTTTTGGTTGTCGCTCTTTCCCTTTGTCAGGGTGTGGGCAGGAGAAAACCTGTCTGCCACAGTGCCTGTTGCTTGTTATGGCTTCGTGCTGTTCTGTGGCGCGATCTCGTACTTTATTCTGACTCGGACTTTAATCGCTTATCACGGTAAAGATTCTACTTTAGCCGTTGCTCTTGGGTCAGATTTTAAAGGCAAAGTCTCTGTCATCACTTATGCTGTGGCAATTCTGCTGGCTTTTGTAGCGCCTTGGTTAGCTTGCTTACTTTATGCTGCCGTAGCTATTCTGTGGTTAATTCCTGATCGCCGTATTGAGAAAGCTTTAACTTCGTAATTTTTTCTACAGAAATATTGTGTATCTAACGAATACTGTGCTCACCCTTATATAGCATTGCCATACCAACCATCCGCAGCCTAGTCAGCGATAGATTAATTTCGCCTCGATCCATACCAAAAGATTTAACTTAGGAGAACGCCGATGAGGTTTCGGTTGAGACGACGACGGTTCGGTCAGCTTATGCTGCTCGGCGCAATTTTTAGTACGGTGGGCGACTGGGCGAGTAAAGCGTTTGCCCAAACTCGTCGGCAATCTTCTCCATCAGTTAGCACCATCCCAGGAACAGACACGGTTGATGTGACGCTGCGGATAAATGGGACAGCACGCGCCGTGAAAATAGAGCCGCGTGTCACGTTGCTCGATGCCTTGCGCGAGTACATTGGGCTTACCGGGAGCAAGAAGGGTTGCGACCACGGACAGTGTGGCGCTTGTACGGTATTGGTTAACGGACGGCGCATCAATTCCTGCCTCACCCTAGCGCTGATGCACGAAGGTGACGAGATCACCACAATTGAGGGTCTCGCCAAGGGAGACGAGCTGCATCCAGTGCAAGCCGCGTTCATTAAGCATGACGGCTTTCAGTGCGGCTACTGCACGCCCGGTCAGATTTGCTCAGCTGTAGCGCTATTGGATGAAGTAGCAACAGGTACGGCGAGTGCGGTAACGGCTGATGTTAGGCAAACCGGAGGCATGGAGCTAACGGATGCAGAGATACGCGAACGCATGAGTGGTAACCTCTGTCGCTGCGGCGCATACCCCGGCATCGTCGCGGCTATCCGCGAAGCAAGCGCAAGTCCCCAAGCCTAGAGGAGTGTGACATTATGAAACCATTTGCTTACACTCGCACGACAGAGCGAGGCGCAGCCATCCAGACTGTTGGCAGCGACCAAACAGCAAAGTTCATTGCTGGCGGCACGAACCTTCTAGATTTAATGAAGGACCACGTAGAACAGCCCGATCGCCTCGTGGATATCTCACGGCTGGAACTCGTTGGCATTGAAGAACGCGAGGGTGGCGTGCGTCTGGGTGCTTTGGCACGCAACAGCGACACGGCAAATCACCAACTGGTGCGCCAGCGCTACCCACTTGTCTCTCAAGCTATTCTGGCTGGAGCCAGCGCCCAACTGCGAAACATGGCAACCAACGGCGGGAACTTGATGCAAAGAACGCGCTGCTACTACTTCTACGATACGGCAATGCCTTGCAACAAGCGAGAACCTGGTACGGGTTGTGGTGCTCTGGAAGGCTACAACCGCATCCATGCGATCTTCGGCGCGAACGAGCAGTGCATTGCCACCCATCCATCGGATATGTGCGTTGCATTAGTGGCGCTGGATGCGATCGTGCAAGTCGAGGGATCGCAAGGGCAAAGAAGCATTCCCTTTTCAGAGTTTCACCGACTACCTGGCGATACGCCACAGATAGATACAAACCTGCGACGCGACGAACTGATTACTGCGATCGACTTACCCGCTGCATCTGCTGTTTTCGCGCCGCGATCGTACTACCTGAAATTGCGCGATCGCACCTCTTATGCCTTTGCCCTCGTCTCTGTCGCTGCCGCGTTGGACATCCAGGGCGGCAAAATCCGCCAAGCACGGGTAGCGATGGGCGGGGTGGCACACAAGCCGTGGCGGGCGGTGGAAGCAGAAAAGATACTCACGGGTGCGCCTGCGACGGCAGCGACATTCCAGCAAGCCGCAGAAGTGACGATGCGCGAAGCACGGGCTTACGAACACAATCGCTTCAAGATCGAGATGGGCAAGCGAGCGATCGTACAGGCGCTGACTACAGTAGTCGATGGAGGTGTGGCATGAGTCAGAAGAAAAATGCTGCTGTCGGTAAGCCGATGGATCGCGTTGACGGGCGCTTGAAAGTGACTGGGGCAGCACGCTACTCGGCGGAGATGGAAGTGCCTGACCTCGTACATGCCGTACTGGTCATGAGTGCGATCGCGAAAGGGCGCATCCAGCAAATCGACACCCAAGCCACAGAACGCGCTCCCGGAGTAGTTACCGTTATTACCCATCTCAACGCCCCAAAGCTGAACTTTGACAAACCAGAGCAACGGGCGTTGATCGATCCTAAAGTCGGGCAACACTTTCCCGTCCTCCAAAGCGACACCATTTACTTCAACAGTCAACCCATTGCAGTCGTAGTCGCCGATACCCTGGAGCGTGCTCAATATGCTGCTTCGCTGGTGCAGGTTCGTTACGAAGAGCAAACCCCCACGACAACTGTAGAAGCGGCAATGGCACAAGCTTTCCCGCCTACCGAATCCAGCCAAGGAGGACGACATGCCGATGTGGTGCGCGGCAATCCCGATGCTTTAGCAAGTGCTGAGGTGCGGGTAGAGGGCAGCTATACGATTCCCATTGAACACCACAACCCGATGGAGCCACACGCCACGATCGCGACTTGGCAAGGCGACAAACTGACACTTTACGACAAAACTCAATGGGTGTATAACACCCGGAAGCACGTCGCCCTAACCTTTGGAATGCCTGAAGATAACGTGCGAGTGATCTCGCCCTTCGTTGGCGGAGGATTTGGCTCGGGTCTGCGGAGTTGGCCCCACGTCACTGTCGCCGCGATCGCTGCCCGTCAGGTGGGGCGACCCGTCAAGCTGGTACTCACCCGCCAGCAGATGTACACTTCAGTGGGATTTCGACCTTACACGGTGCAACGGGTGGCATTGGGCGCGTCGAAGGATGGCAAGCTTACCGCGATCGTCCACGAGGCAACGGCTGGAACCTCCATGTACGAAGAGTATACCGAAGCGACGCTCGATGCGACTCGGATGCTTTATGCCTGCCCCAACCTGGTAACGCGATACCGTCTCGTCCGACTCAACACCAATACGCCCACCTTCATGCGGGGACCGGGGGAAATTTCTGGTGTGTATGCCCTCGAATGTGGTCTAGATGAACTTGCCTACACCCTCAAACTTGATCCGCTCGAATTGAGGATACGGAACTATGCCGAAGTCAATCCCGAAGATGGGCTGCCTTGGTCGAGCAAATTTCTCAAGGAATGCTACCAAGTCGGGGCAGAAAAGTTTGGCTGGTCGCAGCGCAAACTGGAAGCGCGATCGATGCGTGACGGTCGCTACTTGGTTGGCATGGGCATGGCAACCGCTACTTACCCGATGAATCGCTTGCGCGCCGTTGCCAAAGCGCGTCTCCTGGCTGACGGCACGGCGGTGGTGCAAAGTGCAGGGAGCGACATCGGTACGGGGACTTATGTGATTATGACTCAGATTGCGGCAGATGCCCTCGGTTTGCCACCCGAACGAGTGCGGTTTGAGTTGGGGGATACAGATTTCCCCTACTCCCCCGTGCAAGGCGGCTCGATGCTCACCGCTAGTCTGGGTTCTGCGGTGCAAGCGGCGTGTTTAGCAGTCCGCGAACAAGCGCTGTCTTTAGCACGTTCTCAGCCGAATTCACTGCTGTCCAACGTCAGTGCAGATGAGGTTGAGGTGGAAGACGGACGGCTGTTTTTAAAGCAGGATGCATCGAAGGGCGAGAGCTATACAGACATCTTGAAACGCGCTAACAGAGACTATATTGAAACCGAAAAGGACTCTGAGCCGGGAGACGAGAAGCAGCGCTTCTCCATCCACTCGTTTGGCGCACACTTTGCTGAGGTGCATATCGATCCGGATTTTGGACTGGTGAGAGTATCGCGGGTTGTCTCGGTCTGTGATATCGGGCGGGTGATTAATACCAAAACGGCAAGCAGCCAGGTAATTGGCGCGGTTGTGGGCGGTATTGGCAAGGCGCTAATGGAGTATACCCAAATGGATCCACGTAATGGGCGTTTTGTCAATGCCAATTTCGGTGAGTATCACGTACCCGTGAATGCCGACGTTACCGCGATCGAAACGTACTTTGTGGGAGAGCCAGACCTCAAGGCAAATCCGCTAGGGGCAAGAGGTGTTGGGGAAGTTGGCATAGTGGGCGTATCGGCAGCGATCGCCAACGCCATCTTCCACGCCACTGGCAAGCGCATCCGCGATTTACCGATTACACCCGATAAGCTCCTATAACAGCTATGAGAGAATTCCAAGACATCATTAAAGCTTTTAAGCAGATAGCAAAGGATGGTAGGTGTTCTGCGCTTGCTACGGTCGTGAAAACAAAAGGCTCAGTCTATCGGCGACCGGGGGCACGGATGTTGCTCGTAGAAGACGGTCAAACCATCGGTTCCATCAGTGGCGGATGTCTTGAAGGTGATGTCTTTGAGCGATCGCAACCTCTGATGTTTTACTCAGGCAAATCCGTTGTGGTGCAGTACGATACCACTTCTAGCGAAGATATCGTGTGGGGATTGGGCTTGGGTTGCAATGGTGTGGTAGACGTGTTGATTGAGTCCCTCAATGATGCGTCTGCAAGAAGTCAGATCGAGTTCATCGCAGACTGCCTGCATCAGGGCGAACCCGGAGCGATCGCAACGGTATTCCGCGTTGAGGGAGAAACCCGTGCTAACATTGCCTCCCGCCTGCTGTTGAAACCGGATGGTACTGTGGTTGATGGGATTGAAGACCGTCAGCTTGCTCGCTGTGTGCTGGAAGATGCCCGTCGGATGCTTCTTGAGGCGCAATTGTCCGACGGAAACGCTACGCGATCGCAGGTGCAAAACTACAGGTTATCCAACGGTGCAGTAGAAGTTCTCATCGAAGTCATTCAACCCCTCATCCCGCTGCTAGTATTTGGAGCAGGTCACGATGCAATTCATGTTGTTGAGTGTGCTAAACAGCTCGGTTGGCACGTTACGGTAATCGATCACCGACCGGGTTACACCACACGCGATCGCTTTGGGTTGGCAGATGAGATTATCCGCAGCGAACCGGAGAACATTCAGGCACATCTCACCTGGAATCCGCGCATGGTTGCAGTCGTGATGACTCACAACTACCTGCGCGATCGGGCGCTGCTGCGAACGCTGCTTCCTTCACCGCTGGGTTATGTGGGCATATTAGGGCCGAAAAGTCGCACTCAACGATTGCTTCAGGACTTGCAAGCCGACGGATTCATCCCCACAGCCGCTCAACTGCATCGCCTTTACAGTCCAATTGGTCTTGATATCGGTGCTGATACACCAGAAGCAATTGCTCTAGCGATTGTCGCAGAAATTCAAGCCGTTCTCGCCAATCGTTCCGGTGGTGCATTGAGAGAACGAATCGGCTCGATTCATAGCCAGGAAGTAAAGAAGGCAGATGGCAGGAGGCAAATGGCAGAAGCGAAGAGTATGGATGGGGTCTTAACCCTGCTCAATTCTTAGCAACCGAATCAAAGATTTTGGTAGGAGACTCAAACTCTGGTGTTGCTGAATGCAGGTATGAAGCTATCGCTGAAACCTCGAAGGTTCCTTCTAAATTTTGGGTAATCATACTCGTATTCAGCAACGCCCTGCCTTCTACCTTTCATTTTTAAATTAGCTTATGTCTGCTGTCGGTCTGATCGTGTTAGCCGCAGGCGCATCCACTCGGATGGGAATGCCGAAGCAACTGCTACAGTTCGGAGAACGGAGCCTCATTGGTCATGTTGTCGAAGTTGCGATCACCTCGGTCTGCAATCCAATTATCGTTGTGCTGGGGGCAAGCAGCGATCGCATTAAACCAGAGGTTGAGCCGCTCGATGCACGAGTCGTCGAAAACCCTTACTGGGCGGAGGGAATGAGTACCTCAATTCGCACTGGCATAGAAGTTCTTAATGCAATAAACCCAGAGGTAGAAGCTGTGGTGCTGATGCTTTGCGATCAGCCTTTCGTCTCCACTCAAATTATCGATCGGCTGGTTGCAGCTTACCGAGCTACAGGTAAGCCAATTATTGCTTCAGAATACGCAGAAATATCGGGCGTACCAGCATTATTCAGCCGCGCCTTGTTCTCGGAACTGAGCACACTCAGCGGCGATGTAGGTGCAAGACAGGTCATTAAACAGCACGCCCAAGCCGTTTTTGGAGTTCCTTTCCCAGAAGGTGCGATCGATCTGGATACATCAAAAGACTACGAGACGTTTCAGGCACAGTCAGTTCCTTTCATCCACTGGCAATGATTTCGTACAGTGACTTTTCGTTTGTCATGGAGACACATTAATGTCGTAAAGAAACAAAGCTAATGCTAGCTGGCTTCTCCATCGGCAGTTAGCTTAATAATCGCGCTAGCTCAATGCTAGGTCGTTGAGCAAACTCTTTCTGTAACTCTGCCCCAGAAGGAGTTTTGCTGAGCGACACGAATCTGTCTCGATGTCATTTAATCTGGCACTGTACATTAGAGGTAGCAAGCTAAACTCATTTTGTTACAGGTGAACAATTACTGGGTACAAAGAAGATTTCTTGTTCAGATTGTAGATATGTATCAGTTCGAAAATTATTGACGATCGCTTGTTGCCGTAGGCTTTGAGCTTCAGACTGAGAGAGATTTGAACCGAGAACTAAGTAGTATATTCTAGAATTTACCTTTGATGGACAAATCCGGATGTCGGGAAAGGAGCGTGTGAACTCCAAACCAGCCGCTCGAATCGGCTCCTGACGTAATGCCTCAGGGTATTCTGATTGTGCGGCAATGACGTAGAACTTCTGATTGATAGGAGATGCTGCTGTTGAAGAAGGGGAAGCAACTACTGCAGTACTCCGTTTTGAAAAAGGTAGACTGTCCCAGATCGTATTGCCATCTTTGGCGATTGTAGTTAAACCTGTGGTGATAGCAGCTAGGCTTCCTACCACTACACCTATCTTAATTAAAATACTCTGTTGACCTGATTTATCGCTGGACCCTGATTTTTCATCTGACATAAAGCAAATCCTGAAATCCAAGATAGTTAGCTAAGTTCAGAAGAACTACAAAGACAGTTTTGTAATTTTAGAAATATAACGTGGATTTCAACCGTCAAAGAGTCTTAACTATTACACTCAAACTTTATTTCATCCTTTATTGTCATACAGCAACTAAATTGAGGTAATTGGTAGCGGACCTGGACCAATTAATCTTTCGTGGCAGTCGATTTATGGAAGAAGTCGTCTTTTTCCACCGCAGGGGCGCCACTCTCATCCTTGCGGATCTCATCGAAAACCTTGAACTGAACAAAGTGAGTCAGCGATCGCACTGGCTACTTAAGTTAGGAGGGATTTCTGATCCTGATGGAAAAATCTCATTGGATTTGCGAATGACATTTTTGGGAAAAAAGGAACAGGCACGTAGCTGCTTAAAGCGAATATTTCAGTGGAACCCTGAAAAAGTAATCTTATCCCACGGTCGTTGGTATGAGAATAACGGCACTGCTGAATTGCGTCGCGCTTTTTTCTGGCTTGAATAACTTCTAGACGACAGCAAGCTAAACCTTTAGCAGAGCGGATAGTATAAAAGACCTTATGCTTAGTTCTAGTCGTATCTACCACCGCTCACCTCTGCCGTTATGCTTTCAAGGTCTCGGTGGGATGTAAAGTCGCCAGCGAGACCTTGAAAGCATTCATTCGCTATCTTTCCTTTACCCGCCTGTGCTCGCTATCTGTAATCAGTAGATTCAGCCAGAGCCCGCCATTGTGCTGTTTCTTGCTCGACGTAAGCGTTTTTCTGGGCAATGGCTTTAAGGGTGTCTGTACCAAGCGGCAACCGCAGCGGTGGCGTATCAGCATTCGCGAGCTGAAGCATTGCCTGGGCAAGCTTGGTGGGATCTCCCGGCTGTTGATAGCTCAGGTCAGAGGCGATTTTACGAACTTTACCGACGGTCTCCGCGTAATCGGGAATTTCCATTGCAGTGCGCTGGAGCGAGCTGCCATCGAGAAAATTGGTTCGGAAGTATCCCGGCTCCACAACCGTCGCATGGATGCCCAGAGGAGCTAACTCATCATGCAGCGCTTCGGTAATACCTTCAACAGCAAACTTGGTTGAGGAGTAGATACCCCAGCCTGGAGTGGAGCGATAACCCCCAATCGATGATAGGTTAATAATGTGTCCAGAGCGGCGCTGACGCATACTGGGCAATACGGCACGAGTCATATTCAACAGCCCGAAGACATTGGTGCGATAAACCCGCTCAACTTCTTCTGCGCTGGTTTCTTCGACGCCACCTAATATACCGAATCCGGCATTGTTGACTAACACATCGATCTGCCCAAAGCGTTCCAGTCCTGCCGCAACGGCCGCTTGCACTTGAGCCTCATCGGTAATATCCAGGCTAAGCGTCAACACATTGGGGTTCGACTCGAATTGCTCTAAATCAGACTTTTTGCGGGCGGTTGCAATTAATTGGTCTCCTGCTGCCAAAACAGCGATCGCGATTTCGGCACCAATTCCACGGGAAGCACCTGTAATGAACCATGTTTTCTGAGTCATTGGTTTATCTCCTTTATTGCCTTATCTTTCCATTACCTTTTTGGTATGGGTTCATCATAAGTTTTAGACAAAAGGTTCTAAATACATAAACTTTGCAGATTTTTGCCTAATTTTCTCAAACAGTCGCTCAATGATCCTGCTCAGTCACGTTATTCAAATATTTGCTTTGCCGTAATTCAGTGCAGGTTCAGCAGCGGCGTTGGAAGATAGAGCTTAAGCGGAGAGGGGTTCTCCAACAATCGAAGTGTCGTACCGAGGCCCAAGATCTGTCCAACCTGCGGGCAGCGTTTGACAGATTTGGGGAAAGAATTCGTCGATCCCACCAGGCATGAAGGTGAAGAGCAAGCTTCAATTCATACCAAGTGCTGAAGGAGTTCGGAGACACCTATGTAATTAATTTTTGCGATCGCTTCTAAGCTAATCGGCATTCAAGTTGCATTTCTTAATGGAATCAGAAGCCAGAAGCCTTCTGTACTCTAAATTCTGGCTCCTGACTCCTCAAACCCTAGCCATGCAATTTAAATGCACATCAGCTTACGATCTGGATTAAGGCTGAATTAACGTTTCGTACAAGCTTGCTGCATTTGGATGTAGTTGTTTTTGTACACCTCTAACGTTCCAGATTGCTTGCTATCCAATGTGCCATCCCATACCCAGTATTGATAATTGCCATTCTGGAACTTGTAAACTTGAACGCCTTCTGTAGCTTGGCGCGTTCCTCTTCCCAAACTCAAATTACCGTTACGACTTGTCGAGCGATAGAGTAGTTCACCTGAAGCTTTTGTTTTCCAAATATTGACATCATATCCACCTCGGCATCTCAGACTAAGGATTAAACTCGCGGTAGAATCAGCAGTAGCAGGTAAATAGAAATTAACTGCAATACAAGTTGCCAGGGCAAGAAGGAAGGTGGAGCCGTTTAGGAATGTCTTCATGGTGTTGTAGTCCTGTAGTCACTGGAGTGAAATTGTTTAATCAAATCGCTTTGATCGATCCAAAGCAGAGCAGTAACTGTATTCGGAAGTGGTGTCGCCATTAGAGCTTTATTGACAAGAGTTGTCTTCCGAAAACTCAGTTTTTGCGACACCACTTGAATAGTTAAACTCTAGAATGCTGTAGCCTCAGCTTCAGACCAGGCGTTCGGTGTTGATTGATCTAACTTGCGACGAACGGCAAGATCGGCATCAGGATTTCCATCTAGCTCAAACCCATCGCGACGACGAAAACCAGCAATGACTTGTGAGGTTTGAGGGCCATAAAATGGTGCGTTTTGCTCTCTACAAGTTGAGATTGACTGACTGGATGATCCACTTATAAGCCGTCGTCCACACCCATTTACTTGACAGACAGGGGCGCTCCGACGATCCAAGTATCGTGCTGGCGTGCAAGATCTATCCAACCTGTGGGTGGCGTTTGACCAATTTGGGGGAAGAATTCGTCGATTCCACCGGGGACGAAGGTGCCGAGCAACCGAGCCCTTCCGGGTCCAAGATTCACCCATCCATGCACGGTGTTACGAGGCACAACCACCGAGGTTCCGGGCCCGACCTCAAACTCTTCGCCCGCGCAGTGAAAGCGAAACCTGCCTTCAAGGACTTCAAAGATCTCTTCCCTATCTTCGTGATAGTGGAGTGGTGGACCAGAGAACGGTGGAACATCCACTTCAATAATTGTGAAAGCTCCGTTGACATCTTTGCTATGCACGCGGATAGCCATCTGCTCCCCAGGCATTGTATCGAACCAATCGAGGTTCTCGCTTTGTCCGACAATTGCAACTTTGTTTTGATTGAATTGAGTGCTCATTGTTTTAGATTGTTTAGGGGTAAAGGTAACGCTATGAACTCACTGGGGTGGCAAGCATCGCTGAGGTAGTGGTGGGTTTGATGTTCTGGTTGCGATGAAACAGATTGGTCGGGTCATACTGGTTCTTGAGTGCTACGAGCCGTGCGTAGGTGTCAGGCGGGTAGACTTCACGTATCCGTTGCTCCCCCTCATTCGCCAGAAAACCGACATAAGCACCGTTAGCGTAGGGTAAGAGCGCCCGAAAGACTTGCTGGGTGCGGGCATCGAGACTGGCAGCATCAGTCGATAGCGGTGCGAAATGAGTGATCAACACCATGCCCTGTTTATCGCGATGAGCAAAGGCTGTTGCATCAGGTGCGACCCGACTCATAGCGCCACCCAGAACACGCAGGGTGATCAGCGTTTCGGGAGACATGATAGATTGAGCCGATTCAACTAATGCATGGATCATCTCGTCTGAGAACGTCTCGAAAAACTGCGATCGCGAATGATGCTGAAAGCCAGGGATCTCACCAACCGCTGTGAACGCAAACATATCTGGATAGGGCATAGGCGCAATCAGGTCGGCAACGGGGATGGCAAGCTGACGCAGTGGAGCCACAACCCGCTCACCCTCGCTGATGTCACCGGTGTAGCAAACCATAATCCCGAGGACTAGGGTTCCCTGCTTGTTAGAGGGAATGAAGGGGGCAGGAGGTGCCAGCATGACCAAAACTTCAGTGGAAAGTTCGTCCGGTGCTGCCGCTGCTAGACGGGTATACTCTCGCAGGATGCGCTCTGCCTCGGTTGCCTCGTAAAAGACGGCACCACCCAGAACAGTTCCGCCTGGATGCAGGTTTACCTCAAAGGCTGTTGCGATGCCAAAGTTGCCACCCCCCCCGCGCAGTCCCCAAAACAGTTCGGGATTCTCGTCAGCACTGGCACGCAACAGTTGTCCATCCGCTGTAACCAGCTCCACTGCTTGCAAGCGATCGATTGTTAAACCGTAAGCGCGGACCATCCAACCAATGCCACCACTGAGCAGCAAACCACCCACACCCACAGAGGCAACGTCGCCTGCCGTCAAGGCCAATCCAAAGGGCTGGAGCTTTTCGGCAACTTCACCCCAGGTCAGACCAGGTTCCAGGCGTGCCGTGTGACGTGTCGGGTCAACCGTAATCGTCTTCATCTGGGAAAGATCGATCACCAGTCCACCGGTATTGGTGCCGTGTCCGGCTGCACTATGTCCTCCGCTCCGCACGGAGAGCGTCATTGCCTGCTCACGGGCAAAGTTGACGGCGACTTTAACATCTTCCGCATCAGCACAGCGCACAATCACAGCTGGATAGCCATCAGCGAGGCCGTTCCAGACTTTTCGTTCTGCTTCATAGGCAGGGTGGTTAGGAAGGATCAGTTCACCTCGGATCTGTGAGGCCAGGATTGCGATCGCTTCTGTGTAGTCATGCTGATCCGCTTGTGGAGATGTTATTTGAACATGAATTTGCCCATTTTGCTCGTATTGAGCCGTATCTTGATGTTGTTGTAACATTAGTTACTTCCTTTCATTATTTAGAGACATGAGAATACTTCTGTTCATCAATGAGCTGTGTCATGAACAGTAATTGATTCACATCAACACAATCCGCCATTCACCATCTGTTGTTATGGCGTGGTTAACTCCGCTATCAATGGCGGATTGTTCCGTAACAAAACTAGAAGTGCCGGAACAGAGCCACATTAATCACGGAGTTTGACTAATCACACTCACGTTTGAATCAAGATTGTCACCTGTGTTGTAGACATTATTAAAAGCGCCTTGATCATGGAGAAGATGCGAGCGCAAAAACAAGCCACTCCAGCATCCGATCGTCTCAATTGCTGTGGCTTGACCTAGTGTCGGGTGAATTGGATCGCGATCTTGATTGGTAATGCCATAGTGATTCGCATCTTCAACCGCAATCAATGCTTTTGGTGTATCTTGAACGTTCCATACGTTGACTAATACATCGGACTGCCTAAAGCGTTCCAGTCCTGCTGCAACTGCCGCTTGCACCTGTAATGAACCATGTTTTCTACGTCATTTGTCTATCTCCGTTATTGCCTTATCCTTTCATTGCTCTTCTGGCATGAGTTCATCATAGGCTTTAGAAAGAGAGGTCTGAATACATAAACTTCGCAGATTATTGCCTAATTTTCTCAATCAGCAGGATGGTGTTCAAGAGAATTTTCTATAATAGGCGTAGTAAAACGATGAGAGGGATGTCTCACGATATGCCACTCTCGCGGAGGACCCGGTATGGCAGATAAATCTCTAAAGCGCGAGACCACGATTGATGCTTGTCAGGAACTGGCGAAATTAGTGACTCGCCACACGGATGGCAAGGGGAACGGTATCCATTCAACGGCGATCGCTCAGTTGGAATTTATGCGGGAATCTGCGGCTCCGACAGAACTCTGCACGGTGTATGAACCGACGCTTTGCATTATTCTTCAGGGTAAAAAAGAAACCTTACTGGGCCAGGAAACCTATCACTATGGGACGGCTCAATATATTGTTGTCACGGTTGATCTGCCACTCAGCGGAAATATTGTTGAGGCAACAGCGGATAAGCCGTATCTATGCTTTAAGCTAAGCCTGAACACGACTGGGCTTTGGGACATTATTGACCAAATTCAGCGCCGTCGAGATCAAAAAGAAAGTTCAGTGAGAGGCTTATTCGTCAGTGATGCAAATGCCCCGTTGATTGAGTGTGCCACCCGACTCACACGGCTTCTAGATACGCCCGAGGATATTCCATTCCTGGCACCGATGATGATTCGCGAAATCTATTACCGTCTATTAATGGACGACCAGAGCGAAGCAGTTTGGCAGATTGCCACCTCCGGCAGTCAGATGCAGCGCATTGCAGAGGTGATTAACCAGATCAAAGCTGAGTTTACAAAGTCACTGAGCATAGATGATTTGGCAAAGCAAGCGAGTATGTCTTCTGCATCATTTCATCGGCACTTCAAGGCAGTGACCTCAATGAGTCCGTTGCAATATCAAAAGCAGCTGAGGTTATTGGAAGCCCGTCGTCTGATGCTGGCTGAAGATGTGGATGCAACTCGTGCGGCGTATCAAGTTGGTTATGAGAGTCCTTCTCAGTTCAATCGCGAATATTCCCGCATGTTTGGTGCGCCACCGATGAAGGATGTTGATCGTTTACGAGTTGCCTGAGTATTGCCTGTTCAGCTAGCGCTGAGATTACCGTTAAGCCGAGTAGCTCGGTACATAACAATTCTGCCGTTAGCTTTGCTCTCACAAAGTTCCAAGAATTCAAAATTTTGAACCCCTGTGGAAGGGGTAATTAGAGCGAATGTGTCACCAGGTGCAATTAAACATAGCTCATCAAAGTGGTCGAGACACCAACCTGTGAAGTTGATCATTGACGGGTTCGAGTCTCGTTAAGCACCCCTAAAGCATTAAAAAACCTTTGTTGCGCAATTGGCAGACGTCTTCGGCTTGAACCCGGATTGTTGTAAGTGCGACTCTCGGTAAGGGTCGTTTTATTTACTCTTCCCTTGCCTAAACCAAAATGCAGCCTTCATTACTCAATACCTGTAAATAAACTCGTTTTCAAATCAACGTCTCAATTCTTTTTAGAACGGATGAGTTTGTTTATAGGTATGTCCAAAAGAAGCCGTTTCAAAAACAGAATGCTCTATTCGATAGTTAGTTTTGCCTAATTAGCAAAATTTTAGCTAATCGATCTCAATGCTGGGAGCCAGCAAGCAGTTACCACACTATAAAAGGGTAAAGGCAGTTTTAGATCAGTTCGTCAACGAGGGTAAGGGAGATGGTCAAAAAGAAAAAGAGTGAGAGACCCTGGAGCTACAAACGCACTCCTGATGGTTGGGAAGTGTGCCTGGACGGTAAAAGTAAAGGCATCGTGGTCAAGGATGGTCCTGCCGACACTCCTTGGAGATGGAAATCGCTGGGTCAGAGTGGAGGACTTCACAGTACTCGGAATGAGGCAGCAACACTTTTGCAAGCGTACAAAGAAAAGTAAAAACAAGCCAAGGCTTTGTGTTGGAATAGGGGCAATCGCTTATTCTCAAACCTCAACTGGCAGACTAAAAATTCCCACAGCTCTTAACTGACAAAATGTTGTTGGATTCCATAGAAGCACACTAATGAGGATGCTGGTTCTCAGGGTAGATGGCATTAACTCCAGGGATAGTCATGCTCACTCTACGAATGGAATGAACCAGAGAGAACGCAATGAAAATATTGATCGTGTTGACTTCCCATGACCAGCTTGGCAACACGGGAAAGGAAACTGGGTTTTGGCTGGAAGAGTTCACGAGTCCTTACTACGTCTTCAAAGATGTCGGGGCAGACATTACTTTAGCGTCTCCTCAGGGTGGGCAACCACCGTTGGACCCCAAAAGTGACGACCCAGCAGCGCAAACTGAGACCACCCGCCGCTTCAAGCAGGACTCAGAAGCACAAGCTGCGTTAGCCGACACCCTGGAGCTATCGAGCATCGCTGCTCAAGATTATGATGCGGTGTTTTATCCTGGAGGCCACGGCCCTTTATGGGACCTAGCTGAAGACCGTGACTCTATTGCCTAATCGAAGCGATGTATGCGGCGGGAAAACCGACCGCTGCGGTTTGTCATGGCCCAGGTGTATTTCGTCATGCCAAAGCGCCTGACGGCTCCCCCTTAGTCCAAGGCAAATCTGTAACTGGTTTTGCCAATACCGAAGAAGCGGCAGTTGAGATCACAGATATCGTCCCATTTCTGGTGGAGGACGAGTTGAAAAAGAATGGAGGTCAATATTCGAAAGCAGCAGACTGGCAGTCCTACACGATTCATGATGGTAATTTGATTGCCGGTCAAAATCCTGCGCTGTGTAATCCGTTATTCCAACCCAGCGAATGGTCATCGCCCATTTGTGCCAGCGCCGCATATCGCATGGAGCCAGGACTATCACTCTTCAGCGTTGCTCCCAACGGAGTCAGTGCAAAAGTCTGATCTGAGACTTCGGTAAAGATGCCCACACTACCCAAGGCTCGCGGAAAGCGGTAGAGCGATCGCGGATCAGTGTTGGTCGCGGCTGCAAGTTGAGCAATTGTTTTCGGTTGATCGTCAAATAAATCAGCAACACCTAACTGAGCAGCCAGATAGATCGATCGTGCAACCCAAAAGCCGCCGATCAACCTCAACATTGTCTCTTAGGGAGCAACTTCTACTCTTTCCATCGTCATCATGATTCTTTTCTCTCTAGTTGATTTCTAAGTTAATTTCTACGCTTCAACAAGTTGGGGGGCAGCTTGACGCAAAAACGCTTCATAGCCAGCAGTGTGAGCGAATTGTAAGTATTCCTTTGCTATTTCGGGGGTGAGCAATTCGAGCATGAATTTGTTCTCCACCCAAAGTTCGATCACTTTAAAGGCATGGCGATCGCACAATCGCGCCAGCCATCCTTCGCGATCGGCGATTT
The DNA here is from genome assembly GCF_039962155.1 of Trichocoleus desertorum AS-A10. Classification (NCBI taxonomy): domain Bacteria; kingdom Bacillati; phylum Cyanobacteriota; class Cyanophyceae; order Leptolyngbyales; family Trichocoleusaceae; genus Trichocoleus; species Trichocoleus desertorum. The sequence goes on from NZ_JAMPKN010000050.1 coordinate 20,697, forward strand.
TTACGATCTGTTCTTGCGAAACCGAAACCGAAAGCGCGGCATGAACAGACATAAAGGTTTGAGCATTTCCTGACGAAAAACCAACTTGTTCTGGCTCTGGAATTAACTGAGTATCAGCCGGATAGAGCTCAATCCCGGTTCCATAGCCATCATCGACGATTACTATATAACTTCCCGGATGGGGAGGAAAGGGGAAACAACTGTCCTGCATCACTTCTGCCAAAACATTCGCAACGTGCAACGGATGATCTACAGCGATTGAAATATGATGAAACATAGTAACCTCTAACTTCTAGTTGGCTGATGTCACTTACAGTAGGCAACGATCGAGGAGAAGTCGGGGAGTCTCAACTCATTTCGCTCAGCAATGGGGGAGATCCGTTTCTTTTTGCTGAGGCTACTTTAGATACTGGGGATCTGGTCTTAAAATCTGGTGAGAGTTCCAATAAAATTTTGCAATGTCTGAGCCGACGCCGAAAGCCGACATTCTGGTCATCGACGATACGCCAGAAAATCTCAATCTGTTATCGACCCTGCTCATTGAACACGGTTGCAAGGTTCGCAGTGTCACGAAGGGTTCGACGGGGATTCGAGGCGCACAAGTAATGCCCCTAGATTTAATCCTGCTCGATGTAAATATGCCACAGATGAGTGGATACGAAGTTTGCCAACATCTAAAAGCTGACGATCGCACCCGAGATATTCCGATCATTTTCATCAGTGCGTTAGAAGCAGTCAGTGACAAAGTCAAGGCATTTCAGGCAGGTGGTGTAGACTACATCACAAAACCATTCCAGATTGAAGAAGTCTTGGCTCGAATTGAAACCCATCTAACATTGAGACGACTTCAGAATCAACTGCGCTTTCAAAACGAACAACTTCAGCAAGAAATTCGCGATCGCGAACACGCAGAAGAGAGGTTTGCGACCATTTTTCAACAAAGCCCCAATCCGATCGCGATCGTAACCATCCCTGAAGGGCAATTAATAGAAGTGAACCCTATTTTTCTCAGCATGAGTGGTTACACACGAAATCAAGTCATCGGCAATTCGATTACACAGCTACATTTAGGCCACGATTCCGAGACTTTTCTGCATCGTCTGCAAACCATAGAAACCCTTCATAATTTAGAATTTGAACTCCTCACTCACTCCGGTAGTGTCAAAAGTATTTTGGTCTCTTTTGATCGCATTGAGCTGAACGGAGCAACTTACGCTTTACTGATTGCAAATGACATCACTGAGCGTAAACGTCTTGAGAACGAATTTATTTCCTTAGTCAGCCATGAGCTGCGCACGCCTTTAACCTCAATGATGGGATCGCTTGATTTACTCAGTAGTGGGCAGTTAGGCAGTTTGACCGAGCAAGGGCAGCAAGTTCTCAATATTGGCGTCAAAAATGCAGAACGTTTAATCCGTTTAATCAATGACATTCTCGATCTCGAACGGATTCGCTCTGGCAAAATTACAATGAATCGGCGATCGTGCAATCTCGCTGACTTGATGACTCAGGCCACAGAAGAGATGCAAGCAATGGCCGATCGCTCTGAAATTCAATTAATTACAGAACCGCTGTCAATTTCACTCGCTGCTGATCCCGATCGCATTGTGCAAACCTTGACCAGTCTCCTGAGTAATGCGATTAAATTTTCACCCGCCCAAACAACAGTTAACGTGCGGGCTTACAGTTCAGAGCAGACTTCAAGTGTCTGTATTAGTGTTTGCGATCAGGGACAAGGCATTCCCTCCCATCAGCTCCAGACGATCTTTGAGCGATTTCAACAGGTAGATGCATCTGATGCCCGTCAAAAGGGTGGAACCGGGCTTGGACTTGCCATCTGTCGTAATATTATCGAACAGCATGGTGGCAGAATTTGGGTGGAAAGCACTGTCAATCAAGGCAGCACATTCTATGTTGAATTACCACTTGACGCTGAATAAATTTAATCGTGTCTCCCCGACTTCTCCCCGATTCAGCGATACCCTTTATGAGCATTAGTTTCTAGAAGATTGCGATGAAGAAGCAAATTTTGATTGTGGATGACGAGGCAGATGTACGAGCGATCGCCACACTTGGTCTACAACTGGGAGCAGGCTGGGAGGTTCTGACTGCTAGCTCTGGAGCCGAAGGAATTGCGATCGCGGCTCAACATCACCCTGATGCGATTCTGCTCGATCTGATGATGCCGAATATGGACGGTCGTGCCACTTTACAACACCTCAAACAACAACCTGAAACCCAATCCATTCCCGTCATCTTGATGACTGCTAAAGTACAAACTTCAGAACAGCACAATTTTCATGATTTAGACATTGCAGCTGTCTTTACAAAACCCTTTCGTCCGCTTACCCTTGCCCAACAGATTATTGATGCTTTGACTTGGCGTTAAGCAGTTTGAGCGCAACGATCATTGCACCTTTAAGACGATAACGCCTATTGTCTCCACTCTTTTTTATCCACAACTGGCATTAAATAAGTTCGATTGAGTCATCCTTACTCAATCACTTGTTTTTCTCAGACTTATGGGATCTCTAAGAGGGCTCCTCCTGCACCTCGCATATTTGGCTGAGCTGCAAACTGATACGTATAGATACGTAATAAATACTTCATCGAAACTTTAAGTAGTTATTATTCTAATCAAATATACTGATGCAAGCAGAATTATTTGATAGTGGGTAGACAAGCCCTCTCTAATATTCATCGCTCTAAAAGGGCGATCGCCCTAATTTTTCGGTGATTTGCTCAGTGAAGCAAGTGCAAGCAGATTCAAAAACATACTGAAACGTCGCACTTTGGAGATTATCTATGTTGAAGCACCTAACTGCCACAATCGGAGCAACTATTGTCGCTCTTAGTTTTGGAGACACAGCTCTGGCTGCGACCCTTAAAGTCATTGCAAGTAATTTAGATAACCCTAGAGGATTAACCATTGGCTCGAATGGTGCTCTATATGTCACTGAAGCAGGACGGGGTGGTACGGGGCCGTGTATTCCCTCTCCAACAAATCCAAGCGCATCAGTTTGTTACGGCTCTACAGGAGCACTCACCCGCATTGAAAATGGCGTAGTGACTAGAGTCGTAACCGGATTGCCATCACTAGCAGCAGCCGATGGGAGTGAGGCAACCGGTGCCCATGATGTTGCTTTTGATGCGGCTGGACAACCTTTTGTTCTCATTGGGCTGGGTAGTAATCCTGCTGTGCGGAGTACCTTAGGAGTGCCAGAGTTTGGACAATTATTGAAAATTAATGCCCTTGATGGTGGCTCTAATTGGACTGCGATCGCTGACGTTGCAGCCTTTGAGCAAACTGAAAATCCTGATGGAGGCAGAGTAGATTCCAACCCTTACAGCTTTGTCATTCAAAACAACACCGCTTACGTTGCTGATGCAGGTGCTAACGCTCTGCTGAAGGCTAATCTGAATAATGGGGAAGTTGATCTAGTCTCAGTCTTTGATACTCGTCTAGTGACGAATCCATTTGGAGGTTCTGACATTCCGATGGAATCTGTACCCAATGCCGTGGCTAGTGGTTCTGATGGGACAGTCTATGTCGGTGAATTGACCGGATTTCCATTTCCTGTAGACGGTGCACGAGTCTATCGCGTTGCCAATGGTGTTCCTGAGGTTTTTGCCGAAGGCTTTACCAACATTATTGACTTAGATTTTGATGACAATGGAAATTTGTATGTTTTAGAGTATGCCACGAATGGTTTATTGTCCGGTGACCTCACAGGTGCATTAACTCGCCTCAACTCAGATGGAACACGCACAACCCTTTTGAGCGAGGGGTTGTTTGCCCCCACTTCATTCACGTTTGGAGAGAATGGAGATATTTTTATTGCGAACCGAGGAATTGCTGCGGGTCAAGGAGAAATCATCCAATTCAATTCCAATGATGATCCTCAATCGGTTCCTGAACCCTCAAGCTTGATTGGGTTGCTGGCGATCGCCTCTATGGGAGGATTCTTGAAAGTGAGCCGGCGCTAAAAGTCAGTGATTGTCGGGATGCTTAACTTAGGTGAGGGACAGTTGAATACACCGTACTTCACCTAATTAAGGGCGATTGGTCCTTTCTGAGGATCGTTGACGCAAGCTTAATTCTCTCAATTCCACTTGGTCCGATTCCGCAAGGTTCTTTGCCTAGTGAGCATAGTGTCTTGCCTGCTCGCCCTGTCCCTGTACGGTGTAAAGAGCAGCTAATTTCTCCAGGACAAAGATCTGCCCCAGGATAAGTCTTCTCTACTTGCTCTATTAGTCCACCACGGCTGCTAGGGAGGCAGGAGGGCTTACAAAGGAGAGCGAATCAGGGACATAGCCCGTTGACCTCGTTGATAAAACGGTCGCTTTCCAAGGCTCAATTGCAATAAGGCATTGACCAAATCCGCACAGGTGTCGACAAAGTTGACCCAGCCATAGGCATACAAACCCGTATAAAAGTAGCTATGTCTAGGACGGCTGCGCTGT
>NZ_JAMPKN010000051.1:0-24897 GCF_039962155.1 Trichocoleus desertorum AS-A10
GAAATTGGCGACCACACTGCTTGCACTGATAGCACTGTCTGCCGCGACGGTGACCGTTTTTAGCCGTGTGAGTGGAGTGACATTGAGGACATTTCATACCTTCATTGTGCCAAAGCCAGCATTACTTTTTCAGCAACGCCCCTATACGTACCGCTATCTCAACGGGGTGCCCCTCAGAGATAGTGATGATGCGCTTTTGGTGAACTGGTGTGAGATCACGGTGAGCCGTCCTGATGATAAGGTGATGTATAAAAATTCGTTTGCCACCAATCACATTCTGACTCACGAAAACGTGGCAGAACTTGTTCTAGCAGGGCGGACACGCTGGAAGGTGGAGAACGAGAATAACAACACCCTCAAAACCAAAGGCTACAACTTAGAACACAATTTCGGGCACGGAAAGCAGCATCTCTCCTCCTGCCTCGCGACCCTGAACATCTTGTCCCTTCTATTCCACACGTTGCTAGAGTTGCTCGACCAGAAGTACAAGCTGCTGCGCTCACACTTGCCCACGCGCAAGACCTTTTTTGATGACTTGCGGGCATTAACCCGGTACATGTATTTCGACAGTTGGGATCACTTGCTCACCTTCATGCTCGAAGGATTAGAGCTAGACATCTCACCCAATACCAGCTAAATTTCCAAAATGAGAATTGCTGTAAAAGATATCTAAACTATCGATCGCGATCGTGCGATATGTGATCATGGAATGCCCCCTAGTGGACTTATTGGTTTATTGAAGGCAAAACTGTGGTGCATTTACGGCAACTACTTCGGCATGGGTTGCCACGTCGAGAAGTTAGCAAGGTGTGCCCAGTAAGAACTCAATCCAATAAACGTAAAGATGAGAGTTGCCGCAATTAATACAATTGCTCCAACACTTCGCAGGAGTCGATTTTTCTTGAAATAGAGCGTCGGGGCAGAAAAAACTCCTCCTAGGCCAACTAGAATGAACCCAATTCCTGCCAGTAGAGAAATCGGTATTGCGCCTAAGTTAATGATGCGAAAGCCAATGACAAGCGATACAAGTCCTGCAAAGAAGCCATAAACGCCTAGGGTTAGTAGGTCCCAACCCATTGCCAGAGCGAGTGAGGTGCCAACGAAGAGAATGCCAAACAGGACCGTTGTTTCACCAAAGGCAATATTGAAACTACCAATCACAGGCCAGGTCAACGTCATGTGTAAGCCAGTAACTAACGCGATCGCACCCACGACCCCAAAGCCTGGAATCCAACGTCTCTGGTTTGACTCACCCAAACCAAAATAGACATAGGCAGCGAGAAGAGCGAGTCCAGCCGCTAGGTTAATCAGCATGAGTGTGATGTAATCGATAAACATGGGATCTCCTATAAATGCTCGGTTTTATAGACATGTAGATAAAGATTGTGGAATGCTGATTAACTGCCCGAATCAGCGGCAATAGCTGCCATCAATGGCTCAATGTCCCAGCGATCGCGATACCGCATACCATTAATAAACAGGGCTGGAGCAGTCTTGACACCATTTTGTAATCCACTGGTGATATCCTCATTGATGCGATCGCGGTATACTTGTCTACTGATGGCTCGCAAAAACTGGCAGACATCAAGCCCCAAATGATCGGCATACTCCACCAGATAGCCGCTTCCTAAGGCTTGCTGATGGGTGAATAGCATATCGTGCATCTGCCAGAACTGCCCCTGTGCCCCTGCTGCTAGGGCTGCTGCCGCTGCCTTTTGAGCTTGAGGATGTATTTGGGTTTGAGGAAACTGCCGAAACACAAAACATAGATGATTTTCCGCAGTGGAGGTGCCATTAAGCTGTCTTTGAATTGTCTTAATTAAGGTGTGAAGTTCTCCACACTCAAGACACTGATAATCTCCATACTCAATGAGCACCACTTTGGCATCGAGTTCTCCTTGGCGGTAGTCTCGCTCAGAAGGCGGTAGCACTAACGGGTTGCGTTCACTCTGTGTCTCCATTGGAGAATCGCCAGATGCTTCTTCAGAAATATCGTGACCCATACTAAACCTGAGAAGCAAAGAGGTTTCATCGTACGAGAAGCACTGTGAAATCTCTTTGCCTCAGCCCTAGAACTGTTTGTATGCCCCTAATTTAAGGGCCTAACTCCAATCTGTCTTCCATTCAAAGTCTATTGTTGGAGCCATACAACGATCAATCTTTAGGTAATCAAAGGTATTGGCTTGATGTCAAACTTAAGTTCATAGATTGGAACAAGCTTGCAAGGCCATCTCAACCACCTGTAGGAGTTCTGCACGGCTCGCTCCACTGGAGGCTTGGACGGACATACCAAAGTTAACGGTGAGAACGAAGTGGGCTAGGACAGTGGCATCAGTATCAGGCGCCAAATCTCCTTCGGCGATCGCACGGGCAAAGCGATCGCAAATTGTTGCCTCGATTAATATTCGGCGTTCTGCCAGTTCTTGATAGAGTGGATCGCTTGGATCAGCACATGAAAGCACAGTTTGGGCATAGAGGCATCTTGGCGGATTGTCTGGATTCGTCAGCAAATCAACCACCCCATACATCATTCGCTCAATCACTTTACGGGCAGTCGGCTCCTTTAGAGCTTGGGCCATATAGGGTGTTTGTTGCTCTTGGTAAAGATCGAGCACCTTACGAAATAGAGTTTCCTTATTACCAAAAGCCGCATAGAGGCTGGGACGGTTGATCCCCATTGCCTCCGTGAGTTCGGTCAAGGATGTTCCCAGATAGCCCTTGCGCCAAAACACCTGTAAAGCTTTTTCTAAGGCTTCGTCGATATCGAAAGCACGAGGACGTCCCTGAGCAGTGTGAAGTTTTCTCGTTTCCATACTGTTCAGTATAAAACTTTCTTGACACCCCAAGTTAAGCAGGGGATACTTTTTGTACCGATTGGTAAATAAATTACAGGCTAGTAATTATGATTTCCTTACCAAACGTCATTGTTCAAGGAAAGCTTTACGAAAGCCGCAATTCTCTGGTTTACCGAGGGATTAGAAAATCAGATCACTTGCCGATCATCCTCAAAGTTCTTAAGCAAGACTATCCCACTCCATCCGAACTGATTCGTTATAAGCAGGAATACGAAATCACCCAATCACTTAATCTTGAGGGAGTGATCAAAGCTTACGCACAGCAAGATTATCAAAGAACGCTCGTTATTCTTCTAGAAGATTTTGGTGGCGAGTCTTTAGAAAAATGGATTCGGGACGCTGCTAAGGCATACTGCCCCATGCCTCTACCTGAGTTTCTGCATTTTGCAATTACGGTTACGAAGATCTTGGGGGACATTCATACTGCCAACGTAATTCATAAAGATATCAACCCCAGTAATATCGTGCTCAATCCCCAAACGAGACAAGTTAAAGTCATCGATTTTGGTATTTCTACACGTCTGGGTCGCACTAATCCTACCTTTAACAACCCCCATATTCTAGAAGGTACTTTAGCGTACATTTCCCCAGAGCAAACTGGGCGCATGAACCGCTCGCTGGATTATCGCACCGATTTTTATTCCCTCGGTGTCACCTTCTATGAACTGCTCACCGGACAGTTGCCGTTTCCTACCGCTGACACTCTTGAATTAGTTCATTGTCATATTGCCAAACAGCCTGTGCCGCCGCATGAACTAAATGCAACCATTCCTAAAGCCGTTTCAGATATTATTTTGAAACTGATGGCGAAAAATGCAGAAGATCGCTATCAGAGCGCATGGGGAATTAAAGCGGATTTGGAACTTTGTGCCCAGCAGTTGACAGGAACAGGCCAAATAAATAGCCTGCAACTAGGGCTTCATGATGTTTCTGACCAGTTTCGAATCCCCCAAAAGCTGTATGGACGCGATGCAGAGATTGCAGCCTTACTGGCAGCGTTTGATAGAGTAGCTGGGAGAAGTGAAATACAGACAAAAAGAGAAGCAGATGAAGAGAAGGGAAATACCCCTGCGTTTTCTAGAATGCTGCTCGTCTCTGGCTGTGCTGGTGTTGGCAAATCAGCTCTGGTTCAGGAACTTTACAAACCTATCACAGCAAGACGTGGCTATTTTGTCTCTGGTAAGTTTGACCAATTGCAGCGCAATATTCCTTATAGCGCGATCGCCCAAGCCCTACAAAAATTGGTGCAACAACTGTTGAGTGAACCCGATGAGCAGTTGCAGCAGTGGCGATCGCACCTCCTCACGGCTTTGGGCAGCAACGGACAAATCATTGTTGATGTGATCCCGGAAGTAGAGTTAATTATTGGCAAGCAGCTACCTGTACCAGAAGTTGGAGCAGCCGAAGCTCAAAATCGCTTCAATCTGATCTTTCAGAAGTTTGTGCGAGTGTTTTGTTCAGAGTCATATCCTTTAGTGATCTTCCTAGATGATTTGCAGTGGGTAGACTCCGCTACGCTGAAATTAATTGAATTGATGTTGCTGGATGAACAAACTCGATCACTATTTTTGATTGGAGCCTATCGAGATAATGAAGTACATCCAACTCATCTATTGACTTTAGCGCTAGAGAGCTTACGGAAACAAGGAGCGGTGTTTCAAGAAATTGTTCTTCAACCTTTAATGCTAGAACCTTTAAGCCAGTTGCTTGTTGAGACACTACATCAGGATGTTGAAACCGTCCGTTCTCTAGCTCAGTTAGTATTGCGTAAAACCGAGGGCAACCCTTTCTTTGTCAATGAATTTTTGCGAATGTTGTATGGCCAAAATCTGTTGACTTTTGATGCTGCACACCGAAGTTGGCAGTGGAACATTGCTCAGATTGAAGCCCAGAATATCACTGATAATGTCGTAGATCTGATGCTAGTCAAGTTGAAGAAACTGCCAAAGGACACGCAGCGTCTTTTGCGGCTAGCCGCTTGTATTGGATCTGAATTTGATTTGGATACTTTAGCGCTCGTTTGTGAGCAGTCTTCCAACAGAGTATTTCGAGATTTGCTGCCAGCGCTCCAGGAAGGATTCGTTCAGCCTCTCTCTGAATTAGATCAAGACCTATTATTTCAGCAATACAAGTTCCTGCACGATCGCGTCCAGCAAGCTGCTTATGTTTTGATTGATCCATCACAAAAACACATTATTCATCTGCAAATTGGTCGCAATCTCCTCGAAAAAACTTTATTAAAACCTCTGTTAGACTGGCTATTTGAAGCAGTTGATCATCTAAACTACGGGATTAACCTTGTCACTGATGCTGATGAACGAATTGAGATTGCCAAGTTAAATTTGATGGCAGGGCGCAAGGCGAAAGCCGCGATCGCCTACAGAACGGCAAAAAAATATTTAGCTCAAGGAAGAGAATGGCTAACATTTTCTAGCTGGCAGAGTCATTATAACCTAACCTTAGAGTTGTATATAGAAACCACAGAAGTTTCGTATTTATGTGGTGAGTTTGAAGATGTAGAGCAGTGGGCAGGAGTTGCTCTGATAGAAGCCAAAACGGTTCTCGATAGCGTAAAGCTCTACGAAATTAAAATTCAAGCATACATCGCGCAGAAACAGCTAGTAAAAGCCATTAATACTGCATTACAAGTTTTGCAGCAGCTAGGAATTAGTTTCCCTAAACCGCCCACTCCATCGGAAATTCGCTGTGAACTAGACGCGATTACATCTCTTTTTGACAATTGCCAGATCGGGGACTTAATCCGTTTACCAGAAATGATCGAACTGGAAAAATTGGCGGCGATGCGAATCCTATCCAGCATCACGATCGCTGCCCAGATCAGTGCTCCTAATTTAACACCGCTGCTTGCATCCAAACAGGTCAACCTATCTATTCTGTATGGCAATGCATTTATGTCTCCCTTTGCTTACGCCACCTTTGGGTTAATTCTTTGTGGTGTGGTCGGAAACATACAGTCTGGCTATGAGTTCGGACAGCTTGCTCTAAGGCTGCTATCACAGTGTCATACCCATGCCTTGAAAGCCAGGACTTTGAATATCGTAAATAATTTTATTATTCACTGGAAAGAACATGCTAGAGAGCTATTGAAGCCTTTGTTAGAAGGCTATCAAAGCGGGCTAGAAACTGGAGATTTAGAATTTGCTGCCTATTGTGCTTATACTTACTGCTTTCAATCCTATGCGAATGGAAAAGAACTCATAGAAGTTGAACACAATATGGCGACCTATGGAGAAGCAATTCGTCAAATTAAGCAAGAAACAGCATATACCTGGAATCAGATATTTCGGCAGGTCATCATAAACTTGACAGGACAATCGGCCAACCCAACCCAACTAGTTGGCGAATCCTACAATGAGGACGATGAACTGCCAAAATACGAATCCGAAAATGATGGAAGTAGCATCTTTTCTGTCTATTTCAACAAACTTCTCCTATGCTACCTTTTTTCTGAATATGCTCAAGCTGTTGAAAGCGGAGTCCTAGCGGGAAGTTATCTGATTCGATTAACAGGTACATCTCTTGAGCCTCTGTACTATCTCTATATTTCTCTAGCGAGACTTGCAATATATCCTGAAAGCAGCAATCAAGTGCAGGAGGAACTTCTCCAAGAAGTTACTCTAAGCCAGGAGAAAATGAAGCTATGGGCACATCATGCGCCAATGAACTATTTGCATAAATATAATTTAGTTCAAGCAGAGACGGCACAAGTTTTGGGGCAGTGGTTTGAGGCGGAGGAGTTTTATGAACAAGCGATTCAAGGAGCTAGGGAAAATGAATATATTCAGGAAGAGGCATTAGCATACGAATTGGCTGCAAAACATTATTTGGCGCGTGGTCGCGAAAAGTTTGCTCAAACCTACATGAAAGAAGCTCACTACTGTTATGAACGTTGGGGAGCCACAGTGAAGGTGAAAGATTTAGAAACTCGCTACCCACAGTTTTTTCCTCAAGCGTCTGATGTGGTTTCGCCAACCTATAAAACTTCTGAAACCACCTCTAATCGCTCAGACCTTGCTTTAGATTTAGCGGCTGTGCTGAAAGCCTCTCAGGCGATATCCAGTGAAATTGAATTGGATCAGTTGCTCCGCTCCTTGATGCAAATTTTAATCGAGACTGCTGGGGCTCAAACCGGATGCTTGATTTTAGAAAATGCAGGTGAATGGGCGATCGCAGCGGCTTGTGAACTTAGCGAAGGAGAGAAGGTCTGTACTACGCGAGTGCTACAATCACTTCCAACGACCAATCACCTGCCAGAATCAATTATTCAGTATGTGATTCGAACTCACGAATCTGTCATCTTGAATGACGCTACTCGTGAAGGCAGTTTTATTCATGATCCTTATATTCAGCACCACAAAACTCGATCACTTCTCTGTTTACCGCTGCTGAATCAAAGTAAGCTTGTGGGCGTGCTGTATCTAGAAAATCAATTAGCAACTGGAGCTTTCCCACCAGAGCGATCGCAAGTTTTGAATTTACTATCTACCCAGGCCGCGATCGCCATTGAAAATGCCAAACTCTACTCTAAACTCCATGCCAGCGAGAGTCGGATGAAACAATTTCTAGAAGCGGTTCCGGTAGGCATTGGAGTCTTGGATGCGGCAGGTCGCGCTTACTACGTCAATCAACGGGGCATGCAGCTAATGGGCAAAGGCATTGATCCCACAGCGACACCAGATTTAATCCCGGAGGTTTATCAATTTTATCTAACTGGAACCGATCAAAACTATCCCCCTGAGAAACTACCTATCGTCCGGGCGTTGAGTGGCGATCGCACCACGGTAGATGATCTCGAAATTCATCAGAATGACAAAATCATTCCAGTTGAAGTCTGGGGAACTCCCATCTTTGACGAGCAGGGCAATGTGACCTATGCGATCGCTGCCTTTCAAGACATTACGGAACGTAGACAAACCGAGCAACTACTAACCGATTACAACCACACTTTAGAGCAACAGGTGGCGGAACGAACGATAGCTTTGCAGCAAAGCGAAGCCGAACTGCGTCGTCGAGAACAAGAACTACGGCTAATCACCGACACTCTCCCGGCTCTAGCCGCTTATGTAGATGGCAATTGTCGCTATCAATTTATTAACCGTACCTACGAGGTCTGGTTTAATCGCAGTCGAGATGAGATTTTAGGTAGATACGTCCATGAATTGCTCGGTGAAACCGTTTATCAGAGGGTTGAACCGTTTATCCATCAAGTATTTACAGGGCAAACTGTCAGCCTGGAAGCAGAAGTTCCCTTCCCAGTGGGTAAAAAGTCTATCAGTGCTACCTTGATCCCCGATTTCGATGCCAATGGTCAAGTAAGAGGATTTTACAGCCTCATCACAGATATTAGCGACCAAAAACGTGCCGAAGAAGCTTCTATTTTGGAAGAGCGCAACCGGATGGCGCGAGAAATTCACGATACATTGGCGCAAGCCTTTACAGGCATTCTGCTGCATTCTGGAGCAGCGACAGAGTTAATGACCAAGAAACCAGAGACTGCTCAGGCACACCTGGAAACTGTGGATGAATTAGCCCGCACCGGACTAGCTGAAGCCCGCCGATCCGTGACGACCCTCCGACCTAAATTGTTGGAGGAGGGAAACTTGTATCATGCGCTCAATCATCTAACTCATCAAATGAAGTCTTCCACAAAGACTCATCTCACCTGTCAAACCATTGGTGAAGTTTATGCTTTACTACCCGATGTGGAAAATAACCTATTACGTATCGGACAAGAAGCTTTAACCAACGCCATTAAATATGCCAATGCCACTGAAATTTGTATTGAGTTGGTGTACGAGAAGACGCAATGTCTATTGCGAGTGAAAGATGATGGACAAGGGTTTGAAGTGGAAGTATACCCAACTCAGGGATTTGGTTTACTGGGGATGAGTGAACGGGTTGAGCAGATTGGCGGTGAATTAACCATCAGCAGCCAGCCGAATCAAGGTACAGAAATCATTGTCATCGTAAACCGGGAGTAAGCATCTCATGAGTCAACCAGCGACTATCCAGGTTCTGCTTGTGGATGATCATGCCATTGTCCAACAGGGATTGGCAGCTATCATCAATGAAGAATCGGATATGGCTGTCATTGGTCAGGCCAAGAATGGGGTTGAGGCAGTTCAGTTGTTCCGTCAAGTGCAACCCGACGTAACCTTAATGGACTTGCGGATGCCACAAATGGGAGGGGTGGAAGCAATTACGGCAATTTGCACTGAGTTCAATACCGCTCGCATCATTGTATTGACTACCTATGACGGAGATGAGGACATCTATCGGGGGTTGAGAGCAGGTTCAAAGGGATATTTACTTAAAGACTGTAAACCTAATGAACTGAGAACTGCGATTCGTACAGTTCATGAGGGGCTACAATACATTCCCCCTCACGTTGGGGCTAAGTTAGCACAGCGCATGACCCATCCAGAGCTGACCGATCGCGAATTAGAGGTGCTTCAGTTGGTCGCTCAGGGGATGAGCAATCTGGAAATCGGTGCTGCTTTGAGCATTACTGAAAGCACTGTCAAGTCCAACATCAACCGCATTTTAAGCAAGCTAGGTGCTAAAGACCGTACCCAGGCGACCATCATTGCCTTGAAGCGAGGTATTGCCAGTCTGTAAAGCCTGTCATATCGACTTAAGTTTGATTTCAAGTTGAACTTAAGTTTGATGCCAACCCAATACTTCAGGTTGCCTCATGATTGATCGTTTTGTGGCTTCAAGTATAGACCCTGAATGGACGACAGATTTGAGTTAGCCCCTTAAATTAAGGGCATGTAAACGGTTGCAGAGTTGAAGCGAAGAAAATGGACGGCTGTAGAAGGCTGCCATTGCCTCACGACCCAAAGCTGTAGAACTGAAAATGAAACTCATCTCTGTCAATGTGGGACTGCCACGGGAAGTGACCTGGAAGGGGAAAACAGTGAGAACTGGAATCTTCAAAGAGCCAGTCCCAGGCAGTGCAAGGGTGATGGTGCGATCGCTGAATTTAGACGGAGATGGACAGGCTGACCTCTCGGTTCATGGCGGATTAGACAAAGCAATTTATGTCTATCCGTTCGAGCATTATGATTACTGGCGCGCTGAGTTACCAGAAACAGAACTGTCGCTAGGCATCTTTGGCGAAAACTTCACAATCACTGGACTGAGAGAAGCGGAAGTGAACATTGGCGATCGCTTTCAAATTGGCACAGTCCAACTGATGGTGACACAACCTCGCCTCCCTTGCTACAAACTGGGGATTCGGTTTGGGCGACCCGATATGGTAAAGCGATTTCTCGCCAGTCGTCGCACTGGATTTTACTTTTCCGTTTTGCAAGAAGGAGAAGTCGGAACGGGAGACACTCTAGAGTTGGTGAGCCGAGATAACAACAGGATCACGGTTGCTGACATCACTCAGCTTTACGTGCGTGAGGAAAACAATCCAGAGCTACTTCACCGCGCAACTCAACTCGAAGCTTTACCCAAAAGTTGGCGCGACTATTTCCAGGAACAAAGTCGTCGTCAGGATGGGTAGATTAACTCAATTTTTATCTAAACTTCGCTAAAACCGAACATGTGGGAGATCTTATGTTTATCGATTACCTCACACTCATGCTCATTAACCTGGCGGCTGGACTCGCTCTGTTAGCTGCCTATGTCTATTTTGGTCTGGGTGAGCCAAATCAGAGACGCTGGATTCCAGGCTTTGGGATCGTCGGTGGGATCGCTTTAGCCACTGGTTTACACATGACATTTACCTGGCCCATTATTGGTAGTTTCAATATTGCCTTTGGTGAAACAACGGTTCTGTTTGGCATTCTCTTCGTCGGCACTTCACTCGCTCTGGCAATGGGTTGGGACTTACTGACCCTCGCTGCTTACGGCTTCTTTGCCGGGCTTGTATCGCTGCTCATTGGCTTGCGCGTCATAAATCTGGGAATCACACAACTTCCTCTGGTGACAGGCATTGGGTTCATTTTAGTTGGCCTAGGAGGAATTTTTTCTGCTCCGACGCTCTATTTCAAAGAAAACCGATTCTTGCGAACGATTGGAGCAATTGTGCTAATTGTGGCAGCTCTTATCTTTGCTTTTATTGGATTGAGTGCCTACTGGGGACATCTTGCTGACTTCTCGACATGGCAACCCCGAACCCTGACAAAATAGCTACGTTTCTATTGCAATTCATTACGCTCTTCTGCAAATAATGAAAACTCTTTTGAAAAGAGCCGCCTTGTTTCTGGCTCTGCCAACCAGCGTCTTAGCTAATCTCTCTTTACCTGCTTCTGCCGATTCTACGGCTGGCATCATCCTGAGCACGAGATGCCAGGGTGACCACAACATCAATATTTGGCAGAATTCTACTTCCGGTGAACTGCTCTATCGCGCGACTAGCCCCTACGGCAATCTAAGTTTGGGCAGAGGAACTAGCCAAGCGACGGAAGGTGTTCGAGTGTATAGGTTTCGGAACAAAAGTTATGAATACTGGGTGTGGGATGGCACGTTGGATAACCCACAGTCCGGAACTTTCGAAGTGTATAAAAACAACCGAATCTTGCTACAGCAAACCTGTACAAAAATCTGAATTCTCTAGTAGGTGTGCTTCATTCTCTTCAGACCCACTGCTTGCGATCCCTCAACAACTTTACAAGAGGTAATTCAATGACTACGTTTCACACGGTTGCGATCGATGGCTTAGATATCTTTTATCGAGAAGCTGGCTCCCGTGATAACCCAACGATCCTGCTGTTGCACGGCTTCCCTACCTCCTCTCATATGTTTCGCAATCTCATGTCTGCGCTTAGCGATCGCTTCCATTTGGTTGCCCCAGATTATCCGGGCTTCGGCAACAGTTCGATGCCAACCGTAAATGAGTTCGACTACACCTTTGATCGCCTCGCTGAGATCGTAGAGAAATTTATTGCCGCGATCGATCTCAAGCAATATAGCCTCTACGTGATGGATTATGGTGCTCCCATTGGCTATCGCATTGCAGCTAAATATCCAGAGCGGGTAGAAGCCCTGATTGTTCAAAACGGCAATGCCTACGAGGAAGGCCTGCGTGAATTTTGGAACCCAATCAAGGCATACTGGCAAGAGCGTTCTCCTGAAAATGCGGATCAGCTCAGACCCTTTTTCACTCTGGAAACGACAAAGTGGCAATATACCAACGGTGTCCGCAGTCTTGAAGCAATCAGCCCTGACAACTGGAATATAGATCAACATTTCCTCGATCGCCCCGGAAATGTTGATATTCAACTGGCGTTGTTTTATAGCTATGGCAGCAACCCGCCGCTCTATCCGCAATGGCAGGAGTATTTCCGTAAATATCAACCCCCTACACTGATTGTTTGGGGTCAGAATGACTACATCTTCCCGGCTGAAGGTGCTTATCCCTACAAGAACGATCTGCAAACGCTGGAGTTTCATTTACTCGATACAGGACATTTTGCCCTAGAAGAGGAAGGAGAGGCGATCGCAGACCATATCCGTCGCTTTATGACCACTCATGTTAAAGAACGGACGAGATTGTAGAAATTACGTTCTCATTTCTCATCTTCCACTTGTTACAGACAACTCTTTCAAACTCAACAATTAAGGCATCATCATGCAAAAATTAGAAGGAAAAGTTGCTCTTGTTACTGGCGGCACCAGCGGTATCGGTCTTGCTACTGCCAAAGGCTTTGTCGCTGAAGGTGCCTATGTCTTCATCACAGGTCGCCGCCAGACTGAACTGGATGCTGCCGTAGAAGCGATCGGTAAAAACGTTACAGGTGTTCAGAGTGATGCCTCTAAGATGGAAGACCTCGATCGCCTATTCGCCACAATCCAGCAAGAGCAAGGACACCTCGATGTGATCTTCGCCAATGCTGGCGGTGGAGAACTCGCCCCACTCGGAGCCATCACTGAAGAACACTTTGACAAAACGTTCAACACGAACGTCAAAGGTCTATTGTTCACCGTGCAAAAGGCACTGCCCCTGTTGCCGGAAGGGGCTTCCATTATCCTGAACGCCTCGATTACTTCTATAACAGGTACCCCAGCCTTCAGCGTTTACAGTGCTACCAAAGCCGCTGTGCGATCATTTGCCCGTAACTGGATACTCGACCTCAAGGAGCGCAAGATTCGCGTCAATGCTATCAGTCCTGGTGTCGTGCCCACTCCTGGCTACAACCTGATGGGACTGAGTGATGAGCAGGTGCAGGCATTCATAGAAGGCCAAGCCGCCACTATCCCTCTGGGACGAGTCGGCACGCCTGATGAGATTGCCAAAGCCGTTGTCTTTCTCGCTTCAGATGACAGCAGCTTTGTCAACGGTATTGAGCTGTTTGTCGATGGCGGTATGGCACAGATTTGAAGCGCGATCGCAAGCGGCCAACTCACCTAATAACGGTGAGAATCTTCAAGGAGTGTCAACTTGATCAATCCTGAAATCGTAGAAATGGAGGGCATACAAGCAGCGGGAGTGAGCAAGAGCGATTACCAAAAACAGGTTGAAGCGCTAACCCCACTGGGTCGGATCGGACAACCGCAGGACATCGCACCTGCCGCTGTCTTCTTCGCATCCTCCGATTCAGCCTGGATCACTGGGGAAACGTTACACATCGCGGGTGGTACTTAACAAAGAGAGCCGTGAACATCAACCAGCAGAGGGAAAAACGTGAACATCAACCAGAATGACACCGCAGTAGTCGTCATCGATCCGCAAAACGATGTCTTGAGTGAAACAGGTGTCTCCTGGGATTTAGTGGGTGACAGTGTTAAGGAGAATAAGACCATTGAGAACATCGAACGCATCTTCAAAGCCGCTAAGCACAATAAATTTGAGGTCTTCATCTCCCCCCACTATTATTACCCCACCGACTACGCCTGGAAATTTGCCGGAACCGTGGAGCAAATGATGCTCAAATCTAGGGAGTTCGAGCGCAAAGGTGCATTGAGCCTTGATGGTTTCTTGGGTTCTGGTGCTGACTGGCTCGATCGCTACAAGCCCTTCATTGAAGATGGCAAGACGATCGTGGTCAGTCCTCATAAAGCCTATGGACCGCAGAGCAACGACCTCGTTTTGCAACTGCGTAAGCGCAACATCAGCAAAGTTATTCTGCTCGGAATGCTGGCAAATATTTGTGTTGAAGCTCACCTGCGCGATTTGATCGAACAGGGATTTGAGGTTGCCGTCATCAAGGACGCAACGGCTGCCCCTCGACATCCGGAGTTGGGCGACGGCTATAAAGCGGCACTGATCAATTTTGGGTATATCGCCAATGCAGTGCTGTCTACGGACGATGCTGTAGAAGCAATGGCATAACGGTGTGATAACGTGGTGGCTCGATTCCTTTATCTTGACTTTAGCGATCGCGCCAGGAGTAACCTTCTGCCGCTCGCAACTATGGAACGAGGACAGCAAAATGAGCCGATCGCCCTTAAAAGTGTGGATTTTGACAACCAGTATCGTGAGCGCATTGCTTTATACTCAACCGATCACTGCTCAAGTCATTCCTGACACTACACTCCCTGTGGGAGAGCGATCGCAAGTGACAGGCAATACCAATGCTCAGATTGATGGTGGAGCAAGACGGGGTGGCAATCTGTTCCACAGCTTCAGCCAGTTTTCGGTGCCAACTGGAGGCTCTGCCCACTTCAACAATGCGGCTGAGGTGCAAAATATTTTCAGTCGCGTTACAGGTGGGTCGGCCTCCAATATTGATGGCGTAATTCGGGCAAATGGCACTGCAAATCTGTTTTTGTTCAATCCTCATGGCATCCTGTTTGGTCCCAATGCTTCGCTCAATATTGGTGGCTCGTTTGTTGCCAGCACAGCCAGCAGCATCGACTTTGTCGATAATTTTCAGTACAGCGCCACGAACCCTCAAATGACACCGCTGTTAACTGTTAGTGTTCCAGTTGGGTTGCAGATGGGAGCTAATCCGGGGCAAATTGAGGTGCAGGGGAATGGATACGATTTATCTGCTCAAGTTCCTATTCTTTCCTCTATTGTCAAAGGTGATAGTACAGCAGGGTTGCGGGTGCTAGGAGGTCAGACCCTGGCCTTAATTGGAGGGGATATAAACATTGCTGGCGGCACGCTGACGGCAGAGCAAGGCCGAATCGAGTTAGGCAGTGCCCGCGATGGGCAAGTGAGCCTTGGTGATGGCTTTGTCCTCAGCTACCCAGAAGTACAAAACTTTGGTGATATTCGTTTATCGCAACAGGCGTTAGCCTATGCGAGTGGGAGCAGTTCAATTCAGGTACAAGGAAATCAAGTCTCGCTAGCAGATGGGTCACTGCTGTTGATTCAAAACCAAAGGGCTCAAGCGGGAGGAAGTATCAAAGTAAATGCTGCCCAGTCGCTAGAACTGAGCGGAATAAGCCCAGATGGTAGGTTCTCAGCTGGCTTAACTAGCCAAACTACTGGACTTGGAAGTGGGGCAGACATTACAGTTTCGACTAGGCAGTTAGCTGTTCGGGATGGGGCAGGAATAGCCACTAATTCCTTCAGTTCTGCCAAGACGGGCAACATAACTGTGCAAGCTTCTGATTCAGTACAACTTATTGGGTTTTCATTCATTAATCCTATTTTTCTTAGCAGCATCGCTACTAAAGCTTTTGGCTCTGGAGTTGGAGGAACGGTAACGGTATCAACAGGGCGGTTAGTTGCTTTAGATGGAGGAAGCGTATCATCTCCCAATTATGGAACTGGCAGGGGTGGTACTGTGGTGGTAAATGCAACTGAAGCAGTAGAACTGATGGGGAAGTCCCTCTTTTCCTCTCCCAGCACTGTGACCTCTACCTCGCTCAATGCTGGAGATGCTGGGGTAGTTACTATTAACACGGCGAGGCTAGTGGTTCAAAAGGGAGGCAGTGTTACTTCTTCCGTCTTAGCAACTGGTAACGGTGGCAGTGTCACCATCAATGCCACGGAGTCTGTTGAGGTCAGTGGTACAGTACCCGGCGCTCTTCCCAGTTATATAGGTTCGGCTGCCCCTATTGCACCTACAGCCTTACGACAAGCTTATGGGTTGCCTGACACACCGAATGGAAATTCAGGCAACGTGACCATTAATACGCCTTTTTTGAGCATCAATGATGGTGCAAGTATCACTGTCAGCAATGATGGAACTGGGAGTGCTGGCATATTGCGGGTGAATGCCAACTCGATTTCTCTAGACCGTGACAGTTCAATTACAGCCGCTACTGCCTCTGGTGAAGGTGGGAACCTTGATCTCAATGTGCAAGGTGTTCTGCTGCTGCGAAACAGTAGTCAAATCACTGCTTCGGCGGGTGGTAATGGCAATGGCGGTAACATCGAAATTAATGCAAGCTCAATTGTTTCTGTACCCACTGAAAATAACGACATTCGTGCTAATTCTGTGAACGCTCGTGGCGGTAACATCTCGATCAACGCCTCTGGCATCTTTGGCATCCAGCCTCGACCTCAAGACACACCTTTAAGCGACATCACCGCGACCGGAGCCAAGTCTGCCTTAAGTGGCAGCGTCCAACTCAACATCAATCAACTTGACCCCACTCCTGGCTTAATCGGGCTACCCACAACGATCGTCGATTCAGCGCGCCTGATTGCCCAAGGATGTCCTGCCAATCAGGGCGACTCGTTCATTATCAGTGGTCGCGGGGGCTTGCCGCCCAATCCTGAACAACAGTTAGACGATGATGCCAATTGGCAAGACCGTCGTAGGTTAGTGGTGACACAGCAGCAAACAGATAGTAAAAGAGAGGTGAGCAGCAGTCAACAGCCAGAAGCAGAGGATACGGACACAGAGAGACACAGGGAATTCCTTGATTCAACATCCAACAGTCAACATTCAGAATCTCCCTCTCCCACCCATCCCTCAATTACCGAAGCGATCGCCTGGCAAGTGGCTCCTACTGGAGAGATAATTCTGATTGCTAACACACCTAACCAAGTTAGGCAGGATTCGGTGGACCATCTAACCCTCTGCCAGAGAAGCTAAAGAACGGTTTGAGTAAGGTAAACTTATCTATTTTGTTTAGTCTGATTTTGCAAAATCTTTGATAATGATGTAATAACCCAGCTAGCAATAGATATCTATTGATATCAGTAATGAAAGGAGCCAAGCGAGTAGATGCATCAGGAGCGCTGGGGCAGGCGAATCCATCGAGGAGAATCCATCGTACAAGGGCTCTTTTCAGAAAAAGGATGGCGGCGATTCCTGCATTTTGTTGTGTTGGGGCTGTTCATCGCTGTTAGCCTGCATTCAGAAATTGCAGTTGGATTACAAGAGACTGGCAACTGGAAGGCAGAGAAGGCAGAGAAGACAGAGCAAATCAGGATAACATCCAATTCCCTGCTGTCTTCTACAATTTCTCCTTTCGTCCAAGTGCAGCAAGCCGAAGCGCACTACCAAGCAGGGCAGCTGTCAGAAGCGATCGCCCTCTGGCAAAAGGCTGCAACCCGCTACGAGGCGAAAGGCGATCGCCTCAATCAAGCGTTGGTTCTCAGTTTTCTTGCCACTGCCTGGGCAGACTTGGGGTATTGGATGCAAGCGAATGATGCCATCGATCGAGCGACCTCGCTGTTAAACGCCCAACATCCGGCAGCTAATCCCAACATCTCACCCGTTCGCGCCCAAGTTCTCACTGTTCAAGGAGAGCTACAGCTGACTCAAGGTCAAGCAGCCGCAGCATTGGAAACGTGGCGACAGGCTGAGACGGCCTACCACTATACAAACGATACCAGCGGTATCTTGGGCACTCAGATCAACCAAGCGAGGGCGTTGCAGTCAGAAGGGCTTTACAGACGAGCCACAACGCTGCTCACCCAAGTAGAACAATCCCTACAAAACCAGCCCGATTCCAGACTTAAGGTAGCGGGATTACGGAATCTAGGCAAGATGCTGCGGTTAGGCGGCGATCTGGCTCAATCTCGGGTGGTCTTGGAAAAGAGCTTGGCGATCGCTCTCAAGCTGCGAGACAATACTTCTGAATCTGCGTCCGACATGAGCGGCATTCTCCTCAGTTTAGGCAACACGACTCGCGCTCAAGGAGAAACCGATACCGCACTTGCATTCTACCAACAGGCAGCAATCACAGCTCCCTCGCTCACCACCAAAACGCAAGTTCAACTGGCTCAGTTCAGTCTGCTGGTTGAAGCTGAGCGGCTGACAGACGCGCAGCACTTGTTGCCAGACCTCCAATCTCAAATCGCTAATTTGCCCCTTGGTCATCTAGCTATTTATGCCCGCATTAATCTGGGTCAAAACCTGGTCAGAATGAGGGGCAGAGACGTAGAAAGAGCGGGGATATCTTCTGATCATCTCAGTACCTCAGCCCATGAACTCGCTGCTGCGGTTCAGCAAGCTCGTAGCATGGGCGATCGTCGGGCTGAATCTTATGCCCTTGGCACTTTAGGCAGCTTGTATGAAACGACCCATCAATGGGACAGTGCTAGAACTCTAACGCAACAAGCGCTGAGTTTGGCTCAGTCTATTGATGCGCCCAGTGTGGTCTATCAGTGGCAGTGGCAGCTCGGACGAATTTTCTGTCAAGATACACAACCCTGCACTGCCACTGGAGGTCTGCAAAACGCAACGGCTGCCTATGCAGAAGCGGTTAAAACCTTGCAATCCCTCCGCAGTGATATAGCTGCAATCAACCAAGAGGTGCAGTTCTCGTTTCGAGAAAGCGTTGAACCCGTCTACCGACAATTTGTGGAACTGCTGTTGCAACCGGACAGCAATGCACCTAGCCAGGAAAACTTGAAACAAGCGCGTGAGGTAATCGAAGCCCTGCAATTAGCGGAACTGGATAATTTCTTTCGAGAAGCCTGTGTCAATGCTCGTCCCGTCAAAATCGATCAAATCGATCCGCAGGCTGCCGTCATTTATCCAATCATTTTGCCCAACCAGTTGGCCGTGATTCTGGCGTTACCTAATCAACCCTTGCGCTATCACAAGACTCTACTGGCTCAAACCGAAGTAGAGCGCATCCTCATCCAAATGCGTCAATCTCTTAGACCCACGGCCTTTGTAGAAGATTGGTTGCCCGCTGCTCAACGAGTTTACGATCTACTCCTGCGTCCCATGAAGACTGAACTGGCGGCAAGTGGGATTAAAACCCTGGTGTTTGTGCCTGATGGCTGGCTGCGGAGTTTGCCAATGGCAGTCCTCCACGACGGTCAGCATTATCTGATTGAAACCTATGCAGTTGCGCTTACTCCTGGTTTACACCTACTGCAACCCCAGCCGATCAAGCGTCTACGGCTGCATGGGCTACTAGCAGGCTTAAGTCAAGCTCGCGAAAGCTTTCCAGCATTGCCGAATGTTGCAGTCGAAATTAATCAAATCAACACAAAAATTTCAGCTCAGGTGCTGCTGAATCAGGCGTTTACCAATCGATCGCTGCAAACCCAAATTGACTCTACTCCTTCGTCCATCGTTCATTTAGCAACACATGGTCAGTTTAGCTCGAAGGCTGAAGATACCTTTATTTTGGCGTGGGATGGACGCATCAATGTTAAACAATTGGATCAACTGCTCCGGGTAAGAGAGGGAGATTCCAACCCCATCGAACTGCTGGTTTTGAGCGCTTGCCAGACTGCAACGGGCGATAGTCGAGCGGCGCTGGGGATGGCAGGAGTAGCAATGCGGTCGGGGGCACGCAGTACCCTGGCTTCACTCTGGTCAGTTGGCGATCGCTCTACTGCACTGCTCATGATTGAGTTTTATCGGGAGTTAGGTAAACCTGGAATGACGAAGGCTGAAGCTCTGCGTCGGGCTCAAGTTAGTTTGTTGCACCAAGAGGATTACAACTCTCCTTACTACTGGTCGCCGTTTGTTCTGCTAGGAAATTGGCTTTAAAGCCTTCTCTAAAGACCTCACTTCTTAAAAACCTTATGTTTTGCATCAAATCTTTGTTTTGTTATACCTCCATCAGCCTTGCCCTAGCCTTAGAACTGGCGATCGCGCTCAACATGACTGTCACCATTACTCCTAGCACCGCAACAACGCTGTCTGAAAATGGAAAACGTTCCGTTTATCAGCAAGCACGCAAGCCAAGTCCTCCTCCCCCGCCGCCTACGAATCCAGGTAGCTCAGCCGCAGGGGGGCGACGTAATCCTGCTGCTTGCCCTCAAGATGCGGTGGCGGGAACCAAGAGTTCGTTCTTAACAGCCTTTAGCCCAACAAGCAAACCAGGCTTAACCGTTGCAGCGCATCCCACATTTTTAGTATACGTGCCCAGAACCAGGGCTGAAACTGCCGAATTTAGCCTTCGCAATCGAGCGGGTCAAGGGATTTACCGAACGACGATCGCCTTGAGCAATACTCCCGATATCATCAGCATCACCTTGCCCGATCAGGTAGCGCCTTTAGAGATTGGCAGGACATATGTATGGTCGTTTGCAGTCATTTGCAACCCAACGGATCGCGTTGCTGATCAATTTGTTACAGGCATCGTACAACGAACGAAGCTTAGTTTGGCTCGCTTACGTCAAATTGAGCAAACACCCCCCAGACAGCGCCTTGGCCTGTACCAGGAGGATGCCATTTGGTACGATGCCGTCGCTCTCCTATTTAAGTTAAAGCGCAGCCAAACCAATGATTCAGACATCAGCAGAGCTTGGCGTCAATTTATGCAAGCGGGCGGAATGGAGACGATGGTGAATGTTAGTCCAGCCAGATCCAGATAACTTGTATTGAGCGATCGCGTTTATCCTATGTGGACAATCCTGAAGCAGTTTATTTGGCGATGGCGTGGAGTTCTGGTAACTGCTCCCAGCATTGCCGGAGGATTGCTGATTTTGCGATTTGCTGGAGCACTTCAGTTGCTGGAGCTAGCAGCACTTGACCAAATGTTCCGCCTGCGTCACTTTGAACCGGCTGATCCCCGGATTGTCCTTGTTACCGTAGATGAGTCAGACATCAAGCAACTCGGTCGGTGGCCCATGTCTGATGCGGTGCTGGCTCAGTTAATTTCATCTATCAAACAACAGCAGCCGAGAGTCATTGGTCTGGATATCTTTCGAGATCTACCTGTAGAACCAGGTCATCAAGACCTGATCAACGTTTTCATCTCTACCCCTAATCTCATTGGGATTGAGAAAGTGATTCAAACGGCTCAGGGCGAGGTGATTCAAGCACCTCCAGCCTTAAAGCGGCGGGATCAGGTCAGCGCCATTGATCTTCTCTTAGATATCGATGGCACAATTCGCCGCAGTTTGCTGTACTTAAGCAACAAGGACGGGCGAGCAATTGCCACCCTAGGGGCACAACTAGCCTTTGTATATCTCAGAGATGAAGGTATCGAGCTGGAAACGATCGACTCTAG
Source organism: Trichocoleus desertorum AS-A10 (assembly GCF_039962155.1). Lineage (NCBI taxonomy): Bacteria > Bacillati > Cyanobacteriota > Cyanophyceae > Leptolyngbyales > Trichocoleusaceae > Trichocoleus > Trichocoleus desertorum. The sequence continues at coordinate 21,159 of NZ_JAMPKN010000051.1, forward strand.
TCAAGGTCAGTTCCGATTAGGCCGAGCCGCATTCACTTCTTTGCGGCCGAACGATGGCGGTTATGTGGGCGCTGATGCGGGTGGATATCAGATTCTGTCAAACTTCCCCAAATTCCTAAACGATTTCCATACTATTTCCATGACAGATGTGTTGCGGGGTCGCATACCCAAAAACTTAATGCGCGATCGCATTGTTTTGATTGGATTAACGGCTGAGAGCATTGAAGACAAATTTTTCACCTCTTACACCACCGACTTGATTGCAGCCCCCCCTGGTGTCGCAGTTCATGCTTTATTAACGAGTCAATTACTCAGTGCGGCTTTAGAGGGTCGCCCTTTGTTGAGCGTCTGGTCAGAACCGATTGAATGGCTATGGATCATTTTTTGGTCTGCGATCGGAGCCATCATTGGGTGGATATCTCGATCGCCTCGCCAAGCAGCATTTAGAGTCGTTTTATTGGCAATTGTGCTTTTAGGCAGTGCATACGGCCTGTTTCTCGCGGGTTGGTGGATTATTATCATTCCCTCCCTGCTGGCCCTCACGACTTCTGCCATAACCAGCAGCAGCTACCTACTGTGGGACAATCTGAAGGAGTATGCCCGCACCCTAGAGCAAAGGGTGGAAGAGCGGACTCTCAAACTAGAGCAAGAAATTGCGGAACGAAAGCAGGCAGAAGCGACCCTGAGCCAACAAAAACAACTCTTGCAAGCGATCGTAGAGCATATCCCTGTCATGATTACGCTCTATGATGCAGAGGGAGAAATCGAATTTGTCAATCATCAGTTTGAGCAAACCTTGGGATGGTCAACCGCAGATCTGCACCATATTGACCTGATTGCTGAATGTTGTTTCAATTCGGAACAGCAGCAGATTCTAGACCATATGTTAGCCGCAACTGGCACTTGGTCAGACCTTAAAATCAGAACCAAAGACGAGCGTGTGGTCAACACCGCGTGGGCAAATATTCGGCTTCCCAATGGCATGAATGTTGGCATTGGGCAAGACATTAGCGATCGCAAACGAGCTGAAGCAGCCTCCATTTTAGAAGAACGCAACCGGATGGCGAGAGAAATTCACGATACGCTAGCGCAGGCGTTTACAGGCATTCTGCTGCATGTTGGAGCGGCAACCGAAATCATGACCAGAAAAACAGAGGCTGCACAAGCACATCTGGAAACTGTGGATGAATTAGCTCGCACTGGGCTGGCTGAAGCCCGCCGATCAGTCGCGGCGCTGCGACCCAAACTCCTAGAAGAAGGAGATTTATTTAGTGCCCTCAAACATCTAGTCAATCAAATGAAATCTTCTACGAAGACTCAAATCACCTGTCAGATCATGGGTGGAGTCTATGCTTTACCACCTGATGTGGAAAATAATCTCTTACGCATTGGCCAAGAAGCCTTAACCAACGCGATTAAATATGCCCAAGCCACTGAAATTTGGGTTGAGTTAGTGTACGAGGAGACGCAATGTCTATTACGAGTTAAAGATGATGGACAGGGCTTTGAAGTGGATCAAGTATATTTAACGAAGGGATTTGGTTTACTGGGGATGAGTGAGCGGGTTGATCAGATTGGCGCTGAATTAATCATCCACAGTCAGCCTGATCAGGGCACGGAAATCATTGTGGTGGTGAATCGGGAGTAGGTCCATGAGCCAATCAGCAGGCAATTCCGTTGTTCCGTCAAGCGCAACCAGAAACTCTGGCTCAAAATGGGTTGTACAGGATGGAGAAGTAAAGTCCATTTTCTTGCAATGTTTCCTTGCTTACATCAACCGAAACCAAAGGAATCCCCCAATCTAATCGAGCGGTGAGGCGATCGCCCATTTGCCAGCGTAGTCCCAAGCCAACTGATGCCAGTGTATTAGGGTCGGGTTCTTCGCGATCGCCTCGATTCCAAGCGGTGCCAAAGTCAACAAAGGGAGTCAGTTGTAAGACGCTATCCCACCAACGAATCCGAGCAACAGGTAAGCGTACCTCCGCAGAGGCAAACAAGCCATTGTCGGCGAGCAACAAATCCTGCCGATAGCCACGTACCGTTTCTAGCCCACCCAAACCAAACTGCTCCAACGGTACCAACGATCGCTCAGCCAGTTGCACATCGGTTCGCAGCAACAACAATGTGTCTGGAGCTAAAAGCCTGACCCACTGCCCCTGCCCTCGCCATGAGAAAAAACGGCTATCTGGTCCGGTGCCGCTAAGGGTGGCATTCAGAGCATCCAGACCCAAACTAAATTGAGAGCGAGCCGCAAACACTTCTCGGTTACTACGTCGCGTCCACTCCTGAAAAAATCGTAACGCGGAGATGTGGGTTTTGCCTTGCTCATCCGCTCCTAAGGCAGGAAACGGAATATCTCCACCCAGTAACGAAGCTTGACTCTCACGCCGACTGGCGGTGAGGCCAATGGCAAATTCTTCGCGAGGAGTTTCGACAAGCGGTTGGCGCAGGGTCAGTTCGTAATAGCGAGAGTTGGCATCAATATCGAGCTGGTCAAACGGCTCTTCTATCACCTGGCTTGACGAAGTGCCGTAAGCCAAATTTAGGGTACCATTGCGAGCATTGAGGGGTAAAGTGTAGCTGGCATCGAGGGAGTTGCTGCCAGCCGTATTGGTGTAAGCAGCACTGAGGCTATCTCCCAGCCCTAGTAAGTTGGCTTCACTGAGTTGTAATCGACGACGAAACGTCCCCACACTGGGCGATCGCCCATTATCCAGTGTTATCTGTGTATTAAAAGTCTCTGCCTCGGTGACTCGAACCTCTAACAAATTTTCGCCAGGTCTGGTTCCCGCAGATAATTCGGCTGAGAGGCTCTCGATCAGGGGATTGAGTTGCAATAGTTGTAGCGCTTCGAGCAAGCGATCGCGGTTTAGAGGTTGTTGGGTAGCGATCGCCAATCGATTCTGCACATAGGTTGACTTTAACCGCCGCGTTCCGGTGATTATAATCTCTTCTAACGTTCCTTCTACGATTTGAATTGTGACCACACCATTACGTAATTGCTGGGGTGGAATGTAGGCACCCGAAGTGATGTAACCGCGTTCTACATACAGTTGAGTTAGAGCTGAACGCGCCTGAAATAACTCTGCGAGGGAAATGGGGCGCTGCGTAAACGCTTGAGTTACTGCTGTCAATTCGGCGGAACTGAAAACAGTACTACCCACCACTTCAAACCGCTCCACAGTAATGGTAGCAGGCACGTTATCTGGCAAGGGTTGTGGTTGAGTGACGTCAGGACTAGAAGCCGGGGGTCGCAGCAACTCTTCTGGCGGTGGTAAGACAGGAGAAGGCTGAGGTGTTTCTGGGGTAGGAATATTGCGGGATGGAGGTTCTAAGATATCCGGTGGTGGGAAAGAAGCTTGGCTAAGAACGAGTTGTGAAGCAAAAGCTGGATTTTTATCTACAGCTTGGGCTGGCAGTGGGCTAGCAGCGGTGCTACTAATCAATAGCATCAAACCCAAATGCCACAAACCTTTTCTCAAATGAGGGTAAAGTGCAATTCTTGTGAACACTACAAGCCAGAGCTCGATCCTATAAAACATAGCCCCTGCCTCGCATCAACTAATTTTCGCCTTCGCGTCAATTATATGTAGAACGAGCAGAGCCTAGCCTGCAAGAAGTAATTCGGTAGTGCTCAAGATGTAATGATAGAAGAGTAAAGTTCATTTTCGAATGCTCTTTGTTTGCTCATGCCTGCTTGTCCCCTCTGTGCCTCCTCCCGAACGGTCAAAAACGGTCA
>NZ_JAMPKN010000052.1:0-22629 GCF_039962155.1 Trichocoleus desertorum AS-A10
GATTTAGCCAAAGCTGGATGGGGTGTTATCTTTGCACAGAACTACACCAACTACACATTAGAGGCTCTCCAGTCCGACGATGGTTTGGGGCTATTGTTAGCTCATCGACAGCGGCAAGCCAGCCTCAACCGATCTGACTATTACAAAGAGTTTGTCTTTGATCCTAAGTGGGACAAGAACCAGTTTTTGGCTAAGCAGGGTGCTCCCATCTCTGGGGCGGTCGATCCCGACCGAGGTGTGCCTTACTATCTGCTCATTGTAGGAAACCCCGCCACAATTCCCTATGAGTTTCAGTATCAACTCGACGTGCAATATGCTGTAGGTCGCATCTACTTCGACACCTTAGACGAGTATGCCTATTACGCTCAAAGTGTTGTGCGGGCTGAAGTAGAAAGCATTGAGCGATCGCGTCAAATCAGCTTCTGGAGTGTCAGCAACCGAGGAGACAAGGCTACACAACTCAGTACCAAATATCTGGTTGCACCCTTGTCTCAGTGGCTCACCAATACCTATCCTGATTGGGCAACTTCTCTCTTGATGGGGGAAAATGAGACTGCTCCTGAGCTCTCTGCAACTAAAGCTAACCTCGATCGACTCCTCAATCAAGAACCTGCCCCTGCCCTCCTATTTACCGCCAGCCACGGTGTTGGTTATCCTAAAGGACACCCCGAACAACGAGATTATCAGGGGGCTTTTATTACCCAAGACTGGGAACAATTCCTGGGTAAGCCGGACCCAGATCAACATCTCTTTGGTGCTGCGGATATTCAAGCTAATGCCAATCTCCACGGCATGATTGCCTTTCATTTTGCCTGCTATGGCTTGGGTACGCCTCAATTCAATGACTTCAAACATCGAGATGGAGAAGCCGAGCTAGCTGAACAACCTTTTGTGGCCCGCCTACCCCAAAAACTCCTCAGTCATGAAAAAGGGGGAGCTTTAGCAGTCATTGGACACATCGATCGAGCCTGGACTCACTCATTTAAAAATAGTCAAATCAAACAATGGGCTGTGTTTCAGAGTGCCCTGACTTGCCTAATACGACGATGTCCGGTGGGCTACGCGATGGAATACTTTAACCAGGAATATGCCGAATTAGCCTCAGATTGTAATCTAGGCATTCAGAACGACAAGAAGAAGGATAAAGAAATTGCCGAACTCTGGACTCGCAGTCACAATGCTCGTAATTTCGCTATTTTCGGCGATCCGGCAGTAAGGGTAGCGATCAGTCAATCTTCACCTCAAAGCACTGATGAGGTAAAACCCATCATTTGGTTCAAACCATCGGGTATTCCCTCTCAACCACCGATTAACAGTACGGTAGCAGTTCAACGTTCTGAACCAATATCAAAAGAGAGCGATCGTTTAATTCAACTAGAAAACCAGGTAAAAACTTTGCAAACAGAAGTGACTAGCCTACAGGCAGCAATGGACATTTTAAAGCAAAAGCTTGACCGTATCGAAGGCACTGGTCAATAAGGCATTGATCCTGTTGAATCTCTTTGGGTTCATTCCCCGCCCCAAGGGGCGGACTAACTGCCGGGGCTAGCCCCGTGGGTTCATACCTTTAATTAGTTGCCCCCCAGACGCAATTACTCAAGGAGAGAATGAGGATTCCAGGCTTCAAAAGCACTCAGGCTTGTAGTATGGATGCTGTTGCATTTTCAAGGCCAAAATTAGTCCAGCTCTACAGTTGTATTTGTGTAGAAGAGGTGGATAAGTGGCGCTTATAGTGATACAGCCGAGCGATTGCTTGATGGCGACGTCGCCAATAAGACCAGTGCAAAATGTGCTCAAGGCAAGGCAGCACCCGAAAAACTAAGCGCCAGAGCAAACGACGGACCTCAGGCAGGGTCAGTGGAATCAAACGAATGGGGCTGAAGGGTGCTTGCAGAGGTGAGGCGAGACTAGAGAGGATCACGCCCCCCTTTTTTGCAGATGATGGGCTGGGTCATCCGCTTGCATGACTGTGAGATAAGCATGAGCCAGCATCGCCATCGTGATGTGACGATACCATCCCGGCCAAGAGCGCACCTCATACTGGTCGAGCCCGACCTCCCCTTTAGCGGTTTCGAAACAGGTTTCAATCGTCCAGCGTCGCCCCACCACTTCCACCATTGCTGGTAAAGTCGTGTTGGCTGGAGCAAAGACCAGGAAGTAGTCCAGATCTTGAGGTTGGTTGCATTTGCGTCTGACTAATCCCCAGCGTTGCCAAGTCGGAGCAGGCGAACCACTGAGGGGCATGCCAATCCATTCATACTCACGGGGACCTTTCGACCCTTCTCCGCAACTGAGCCGGACCCACTCCTCCTCAGGCCAACTTGCCGCCAACTCATCGATGCGGCAACAGAGGCATCGACCCACACCTGGGTACTGGTCGGTACGGTTAGCACATAAGCTTGGCGGCATTGCTCCAGCCACAAACGCAAGGGGCAATCATGACCATACACTTCATCTGCAGTTACCCAGGCTGCGGTGACCCCATCCGCCAACGTCCGCTCCAACAGTTGCCGAGCGAGTTGGGCTTTGGTGGCAAATTGAACGGTCTCTGGAATGCCCACTTCTTGTCGTCGTTGAATATCGTTGGCCCAGCGTTTGGGTAGATAGAGTTCTCGGTCTAGAAACGTATAGCTCTGAGGCGTGGCATAGACTAGAAACACCCCAACTTGGCAATTCTCAATCTGTCCAGTCGTGCCATAGTATTGTCGTTGTACCCCGACCGAGTGGTTGCCTTTTTTGAGAAACCCGGTTTCATCGATGACTAAAACGGCTTGAGGGTCTGCTAAGCGAGAGAGTACATAGTCCCGCAGATCATCTCGGACCAAGTCTGCTTCCCACTGAGCGCGACTGAGAAAATGTTGAATGCCGTAAGGATGGCTGTCTCCTAACTGTTCGGCCAGTTGCCAAGCATTCTTGCGTTCCACTTCACTCAGCAAGCCGATGAGGTAAGCTCTGGCTCTGGCTTTAGCTTCTGTGCGAGCAAAGCGAGAGCTAATGCGACGGCAGAGATGGTCTAGTTCAGCCTGCCAGCGAGGAGAAGTATCAACAGTTAATCGAGTTGAATTTGATGAATCAGGACCCAAAAGATGAGGGGAGGTAGCTACAGACATACAGTCCTCCTGACTCTGTCTGTCTCAACTTACGTTCACGCTAACTCTGTATTACGTGATCTGCAACTGTAGAAAGCCTGTTGTAGTACGCAATTGTTCATTGGTAACAAGCTAGTTAAAAAGCAGTTAACGACTATCAAAAAAAGAGTATGAATTGAAGAGGCTCAAACGACCCTAAATCAGGGTGGGAGTTTTGAGTAGAAGCTCTATCAAAAAACGGCCCTTTTTTGATAGCCTTGCTGCATGAAGAAAACAGTTTGCGCTCTCTACTTACGAGTCTCAACAACTGACAAAGGACAGGAGACAAACAATCAACTTCTGCAACTACAACAATTTTGCGATCGCCAAGGTTGGCAGGTTGTTGCAACCTACATCGATCGCGAGTCGGGCCGAAAGGGGAAGCGTGAGCGGGGCGACTTCAGCCGCATGTTTGAGGATGCAGCAAAGCAAAAGTTTGATGTGTTGGTGTTTTGGTCGCTCGATCGCTTTAGTCGCGAAGGCATCCGCAAGACGATCGCTTACCTCCAGCAGCTCAGCAATCTAGGCTGTAGATTCAAGAGCTACACTGAGCCGCTGCTGGATACCGAGAATGAATTGGTAGCCCACATTGTTGTGGGAGTGTTGGTCTACCTCGCGCAACAAGAAGCAGTCCGCATCTCAGAGCGAACCAAGGCAGGGCTCCAACGAGTGCGATCTCAGGGAAAAATCTTAGGTCGTCCTAATGGCTTGGAACAATGGAAAAACCAACTGGCCGAACTGCAAGCTGCTGGATACTCGCAAGGAAAAATAGCTCGTGAAACGAGTCTCTCTTATAGCACCGTAAAGAGGTATCTAGCTAGACTAGAGATACCTCATCACTCAGTTCGGAGCTGATAATCCTGGCTCCCTGTCGAGCTTTTTTCGATTATAGAAGGAAAGTAAATTGGCTTGCGAAGAGCATCTTGTTCAACTTAGAAAAGGAACTGAAAATTGGAATTGTTGGAGGAAAGAAAAGTGGGATATCAAACCTGATCTCAGTGGAGTAGATCTAAGAGGTGCCGAGCTGAAAGAGGCTTTCCTTTCAGAAGCTAACTTACAAGGAGTTAATTTTAGCGGTGCAAATTTAAGCAATGCGAACATAAACCGAGCTAGTCTTAATGGAGCTAATTTTGACGGAGCCAATCTCTATAAGACTGGCTTAAGCGGAGTTAACTTGGAATCAACTACTTTTGGCAATGCTAATTTAGAAGAAGCAGTGCTTAGTTGCTCCAAACTTATAGATGCTGACTTGAGTGGAGCAAAGCTCAGAGGAGCAAGTTTTCAAGGAAGTGAACTCAATCGTGCTAACTTAAGGGGCGTTAATCTTAGTCATAGCAATTTAAGTTTAGCTAACCTTAATAATGCTGACCTTAGTAAGGCCATTCTCCTTTCTGCTGATCTTCATAAAGCCGACTTAAGAAAAGCTAATTTATGCGGGGCCATCTTACAGTCGGCAAATTTAAGTGGAGCCTTTTTACATGAAACTCTAATTGATCAAAAAACGTGTTTAGAAGAAAAGTGGTTTTTTGTTTGGTCAGTCGTTAATCAGGTAAATAAAACAAAAGATTTACGAGGTAAGGATCTTAAAGAAGTAAACTTTAGTGACACCGATCTTAGTCAATTTGATTTTAGTGGTGCAGATCTTAGGAATGCTAATCTTAGTAACTCCAATCTTAGAGGAGCGAAGTTAAATCAAGCGAATCTGCATAGTGCTGATTTGAGAAAAGCAAGTTTAATCGAAGCAAGTCTTAGGGAAGCGAATCTAACGCATGCAAATCTTGCTAGTGCGGATCTTGCAGGATTAGATATTGATGGAAACTTTATGAGAGTTGACCTAAAAGGAGCAGATCTTTATAGAGCATGTCTTTTTAAGGCATATTTATTTAGAGCTAAACTATTCAGAGTTAATTTAGAAGAAGCAGACCTTCGTCAAGCTGATCTTTCAGAAGCGGGTCTTATCAGAGCAAATTTATCCAGAGCTTGTTTGGAGCAAGCCAACTTGATGCGGACACAAGCCATAGAAACTGACTTTACTAAAGCAAGATTAACTGGGGCGTGTATAGAGGATTGGAACATTAATCTTACAACTAATTTAACTGGAATAATCTGCGATTATATATACAAGAAGCACAGTTGTAAGGAGCGTCGTCCCAGAAGTGGCAGTTTTGCTTCCGGAGAGTTTACAATTTTAGCCCAGAAAGCAATAGAAACTGTTGAAGTTTGTTTCATTGATGGAATTGATTGGAACGCTTTCTTTCAATCATTTCAAGAGCTACGGGCGCAGTATGGGGAAGAAAACATATCTATTCAGGCGCTTGAGAAGAAAAGTGGTGAGGCTTTCCTGATTAGGTTAGAGGTTTCACCACAAATAAACACAATAGAAATGGAGCGTCAGGTAAAAGAACTATATGAAACCAAGCTCCAGATGAAGTTTCAAGCAGAATTATATGAAGCGAAGCTGCAAGCAAAGGAGGAGAAAGTTGCGATATATCGAGAAGAATTAGAGCGTCAATATCAGAGTAATACAAATCTAACAGAAGTCGTAAAAACAATGGCTGAGAAAGAACCTACTAATCAAACTACAATCCATGCTGAACATATCGGATTTGTTCAAAGTGGTAGCGGAACTATTACTGAATTTTCTCAAAGCATTGGACAAAATGTTGATGAAATCACTAAAACAATCAAGTCTTTGCGTGCGACAGCACAGAATTTTCCACATACCCAGCGTGACCAAATCCTATTGCATTTAGATGATTTACAAGAAGATATTAATACACCTGAGAAGCGAAAGCCTCAAAGAATTCAAACACGCATAGTTGCATTATTAACGGTAGCTAGTACTGTCGCCGGGTTTGTTGCTGGAGCTACTGACTTTAGCAACAATATTCTGGAGCTATCTGAAAAGTTGGGTATTCCAATCGAGATTAAGCAGTCTAACCCCGTACAGCACTCACCACTTTTAGAAACCAACCAGCAACATGATTTACAACCTCCCAACTAGCTAACTAGCTCAACAATAAACTTGCTGTATTCTAATCACCTGATCGCTCTTACTTCAGAAATTGTGATGTTGCTGATATCTCATTTATTGAGAATGCTTAAAAGCATTAGCGTTCAAAGACCATAAGCATTAAATTCCTACTTTGGGGTTGTAGGGGTCAAAAGCTCAAAAGTTGTGGGACCTCTGCCTGTATTTAGGCAAAGTTTAGGCAAGAAAAGTAAAGCGTTCTCTACAACCTATAGCCAGAGACCGCTTTATTATTTCCATGAAAGGACTGCAAATCCTTTGCCCCAGTTCAACATAACGAACATGCGAGTTGTTCCAAGGCAACCAGTTTTGACTTAAGTAGATTGCCCAAAACGCTCCATCATAGATTTGGCACGTCTAAGGTTTGCAATCTGCTGTCGTTGTTCGTTTTTGTTTCTTGCTTCGGACAATATATCCCGCAAAGCATCTGAATTGGCTTCGCTGTACTCAAACATTGCTTCGATCAGAACCTCGCGGCAGATGCCGTTTTGCCTGCATAGTTTTTGCAGGCGATCGCCGATTTCCTGCTCTAGCCTTAGGGTAGTCTGCTTAGTCTTAAGTGGTTGTTCAGGTTCAGGAGATTGAGATATCTGGGATTCTAGAGATTCAGAACCATCTAAGTCCAGATATCTAGATGTCTCGATATCTGGATCTGCTATAGACTGAGGAGTGGGAGCTAAGGATGCATCTCGGTTAGAAACGGTTGGACGATTGCGTTTCTTAAGGCGCTCCAAAGCATCACTCATGTCTTAGTGCCTCAGCGATCTGTTCAAAGGGGTATTGCAAATCTGTTTGACTCATATCGGAAAGCAACTTGCCTTGACGGATGGCATTCTTGAATTTTTCAGATTCACGAATCGAGGCGAGGACAGGGATGTCCCCAACAAATTCCTTCATTGCTTCAATGTTCTGCCGACCTTCTAAAGTTTGAGTGTTACCTACCCAGCGATCGCGAAAAGGAACCACACCTAAAATCCTTCCAGTAAATGCCATCAAGTTAGACTGTTCTTGAAGAAAGTCGAAGGTGTCCATCAGACTATTCATGCCTTTAACATTTGCTTCTACCGGAATGAGGACATAATCTGATGCTCCAACTGCGGTAAGGCAGAGCTGGGAGCGAGAGGGTTGAACATCAATGAGAACGTAGTCAAATAAGTCAGCAACTAATTTGAGCCGAAGTTTAAGAATGAAGGCTCCCGTGCCGCTGCTGCTTAAGTAGTCTGAAACTTTGAATAGGCCGCGATCGGCGGGAATGAGATAAAGATTTTCATAGCTTGTTTCATAGATACCGTCCTCAGTTGCTACCTGCCCAGTGAGCACTTCCAAAAGACTTGGTTGGTTGGGCTGAACCTCATGGTTCAGGTAGAAGGTTAAATTCGCTTGAGGGTCAGAGTCAATCGCTAATATTCGTTTCCCCTGCTTTGCCAGCAGGAGCGAAGTGAAAAAGATAGTGGTTGTTTTTCCCTGCCCGCCTGATAGGGAAATGCATGAGCAAGTCCGCATGGTTGAGCCTTTGATTGTAATACTGCAAAGATACAGTCAATGTTTCTATATTTCTAGATATAAAGATATCTGTACTTGTAGATATCTAGACTTCTGGATATCTGTGTGGGTCTCTAGGCTCTGACAACGAACTGGCTCAGTAACTATTCTCTTTGTTTCGAGGCTCTTATTTCTGTTAGTTCAAGCTCTGCATGGTTGTCAAAAAGACTGAACTCTATAGCTTAATCGTGGGCAAGTTGTGACGAACTGTCCGGTAGCATAAATGTTGCAAACTAGGTGATGCAAGAGCTGCTCAATGGAAGGACGTGGTTAGTATGAGCGCTAGGGACTTATTCCATCAAGCCGTTAGACGCGGGCTAGAAAAAGACCGGTGGCAGATTTCCAGCGATCCACTGGAATTGGAGTGGGAAGAAGTTAAAGTCAAAATTGACCTGGCTGCCGAAAGGTTGATCGCCGCCGAACGGGGTGAAGAGAAAATTGCCGTCGAGATTAAGAGCTTCATTAGCCCGTCGCCCATTAGCGACTTCCACACGGCTCTGGGACAGTTTCTTAACTATAAGATCATGCTAGAGGTCAATGAACCTGACCGACAGCTTTATCTGGCAGTACCCCTAGATACCTATGAAATCTTTTTCCAGAGCCGCTTTGCCCGAGTTGCTATTGAACGCCATCGCTTAAAACTGATTGTGTACAACCCAATCACCGAGGAGATTGTGACATGGATAAACTAAATCGTTACCGTACCTGTGTTCAAAATCTTTTGGAGCAGCACAGCCAGTACAAGGCCCAAGACGAAGAAGTTGAAAACGAAATCTTCTTCGACCCTATCCGCGACCATTACCAGCTTATGCGTGTTGGGTGGAAAGGCTTGAGCCGCGTCTATCACACCGTTCTCCACTTTGACATCAAAGATGGCAAAATTTGGCTCCAGCAAAACACTACTGATATCGATGTTGGGCAAGAACTTATCGACATGGGCATACCCAAGGAAGACATTGTCTTGGGGTTGCATCCCGCTTATAAGCGCCCCTACACAGGTTATGGGGTTGCCTGAGGAAATTCCAGAATGTTAGACAGTGCTCTACATCTAGTCAAACCTAGAACTAGCACAAAAGCCAGTTGAATGCTCAGCATTCAATTACCTGCTTGTTAAAGTTGGCAGCTATTTGTAGGTAATTTTTTCATTGCATTGAAAACAGCAACGATCGCTGGGTGGATCAGGTAAACTACTCTTCAAGTTGCATAAAAATGGAGGGAACTAGTGATTGTAGGGATGCGAAGCGTGTCGTTACACCAGAGGAGGTAAAGATGTCTCATGACTACTAAAAACCAAAAACCCCAACTGCGCTAACAGAAGGGGTTCGAAGGTTTTTTATTATTGGTTCGGAATAGAGGAGACTCTAACTTGTGTGCTTGGCCGCCCGCAGTTAAGTCACCCACTCTGCCATGCGTCTATATTACGGTCATTCCGCTGACGGTGACAAGCCTCTCAGCCCCCCTTAGATAGACAAGTGGCTCTCTATTCCTCTCTACACCAGGGATTGGGCTATCTAAAAACTTAGAAAATCAAAGTTGTCTTTGTAAATCAAAGATCAGTTTTTGTTAAGTGAAGCACTTGGAGGAGACTTAGCAACTCTTCATTTGCAGATCGCTCTCTCCCTGTCCAGCCGTTATTTCGGGACAGAGAGACCATGCATAGCTATTTTGACTGCTCCCTGCTGATGCAGGGTAATTGGCTGTATCAACTCACCTGGCACTCTCTGTCCCCTTGCCCCCACCGGACTAGAGAGTTGCATCATGCCCCGCAAACAAGCCCCTTGTGGAAGTCAGGCGATCGCCCCAAAGCGGGCTCGTCAGCGTTTATCAGAACCTCTCCCCTGCGACCCCTTAGGCCAGCGCTTGTGCCAGCTTTTCCCCTACCCCTGGCAAGCGATCGTCGCACCTGCCCCCACCGATGCCAGCCAAAAACCCGCTTGGCAAACCCTCACGCAGTACCCCCTCAAGCCTCGCAGTCTCTGGACCTACTGGCAGGATGCCGCTCAACTTGTCGGCGTCCGCTTTGGCCCCACCACTACCCACGGCCTCATCGACCTGGATGCCCTGAGCCTGCATCATCCCACCCGCGATCGCCAAGCCCTTGCCACCATTCGAGTGGCTCTGGCTAGCATCGGAATTCATCAAACTCTCTTGCTGCGCTCCAGCTGGAACGGTGGCCTCCACCTTTACATTCCTCTGCCTGAAGCCGTCCCTACCTTTGGCCTCGCCGTCGCCCTGAAGCACTGCCTGGAAGCTCACCACCTGCCCCTGCAAGCAGGCCAACTCGAAGTCTTCCCCAACGTCAAGCGCTACAGCAAAGCGGGAGAATACAGCGAGTACAACGCCCATCGCCTGCCTCTACAACCCAGCAGTGGCTCTGTCCTCCTCAGCGACACCCTGCAACCTCTGCCCAGCGATTTGTCCTCCTTCTTTCAGCAGTGGGACCAAGCCGCAGCAGCTCAAGACCTAGCGCAACTGCATCAAGCGATCGCCCAGGCAAAGAAGCAGCATCAGTACCGCTCCTACAACCGCCGTAGCAACACTGCCCTGTGGCAGCAAGAACTAGAAACCGAAATGGAGCAAGGGTGGACCGGACCCGGACAAACCAACCACCTGCTCAAAACCATCGGCTGCTACGGTGTCGTCTTCCAATCCCTCTCCGGTGCTGCCTTGGCCCATTACATCGAACGTACCGCCATCAACAGCCTTGGCTATCGAGAGTGGTGCCAACACCAGCACGAAATCAGCCGTCGCGCTCAAGAATGGGCTACCGCTGTAGAAAACTATTACTGGCCCCTGGGCACCTCTCCTAAGCGTGATCACACCCTTCGACTCCCCAATGCTGCCAACAACATCGTCAACTTCAACCAGAAGCGAGCCGAAGAAGCTCAAACCCGAATCAAACAAGCTGTCTTTGAACTGAGCCAACAAGGTCAGCTACCCGATCGTCTCACTGCTCGAGCCGAGGCAATCGCCTCTTTGGCACGGTGCAGCCACAGCACTTTGCAGAAGTACAAAGAGCTGTGGCATCCAGAATTGTATGTAATAGAGCCACCAGAGCCAGTTACAGCCACATTGTCAGCTCCAGCAGCAGAACCAACCAAAGTGCTAGAAGAATCTCCTAGAGGGGTCTAATGACTGCACACTAATCTGCTAGATGCGTGGTCACGGTCCCCTTGACCGTAAAGTGGGTGCCCAGTTCTGAAAGCTCTTTAATCCCAGCCTTCTGGCCTTTTTCGCTCCAAACCCCAAACGGTAGCTCCTCGATGAACTTACTCCTATGCTTGCGAACTTTGGCATTCAAAAACACTCCATTGAATTTTGCCAAACTGGTTTAACTCCAGCGATTTCCTACGCCAGATCCTTCGAGTTGGCAGCCCTTCTGTTTTTTTGACAAAGGACAAAAGCCTATCTACCCCATAGCCGCAGGCTCACCTCATAGGGTCTTTTGATTGCGATTCATTTGAGTTTTTGGCTAGTGATATCAATGAGATTAACAACTGCCATTTGTCCTAGAAATTTGATTTTTAATCCCGTTTTAGTTCTTTTGTACTATAAACTGATATAAGCATCGAAGCAGCTCACCCCTAATTTTCGGAAGATTGAGCGTAGTTTTGCAAACTAATTGAGAAATTATGGAAATACTAAATCCTGAGAACTTCACATCTGGTCAGCTAGTGTCAGCTGCTTACATTCGAGTTTCAACTGATGAACAAG
Source organism: Trichocoleus desertorum AS-A10 (assembly GCF_039962155.1). Classification (NCBI taxonomy): domain Bacteria; kingdom Bacillati; phylum Cyanobacteriota; class Cyanophyceae; order Leptolyngbyales; family Trichocoleusaceae; genus Trichocoleus; species Trichocoleus desertorum. The sequence goes on from NZ_JAMPKN010000052.1 coordinate 11,416, forward strand.
CTCTTGATACTAACTCGCTATCCCATCAGATTGAAATTGTGAAGGCTCATAGTCCAGATGTGCTATTTATTGATGTTGAGTCAGGAAGTGTTCATGATAGAAAAGAGTTTTTACAATTATTAGATTTGATCAAAAAAGGAGTTGTTAATAAGGTTATCGCCAAATCTTTAGATCGAGTTCTTAGAAATGATGAATCTTCTCAAGAACTTAAAAGATTAATTAAAAAAGGCAGTTTCACTTTAACTTTGATTAATCAAGGAAAAGTTGATTTAACAAACTCTGTAGGAGAGTTTTCTTTTGATCTCCAAGCTTTATTTGCTATTCATGAACTTAGAGTTATTAAAGAAAGGGTTTTAAGCGGTTTTGCCCAGCGCAGGGCACAAAACAAGGCAGGTGTGAGACCACCAAGTTTTTATAGAATTGATGAACATAGTAAGTATGTTTTAGATACTCGACCTTGTCTTTGCCTATTGACAGATAGGCCACTAGATTATCTAAACCTTTATGAAGAAATAGATGATTCAGACAAACTAATGTGTCGGACTAAAACACACATTGCTAGAGATATAGTTGAGATATTTATTCAAACCTCCAGTGGTAATAAAACGCTCCGTCTGTTGCATGAAAAGTATGGTGTTCCTAAAAAGGTCCCTTCGAGGCTCAATAAGAACCCTCGTGATAACCAGAAAGTTAAGCGGATGTGTATAGCCACTGTTGACGAGTTGCTCTTCTGGGCCTCGGGAGACTCGCTTCAGAATTGGCTTATGAACCCAGTTTTACAGGGACATACAGCTTATTGTAAGACTCGAGAAAAAGGGCTTAAGCTTGATTCCCAGAAGTGGGATGTTCATAAGAATACCCATCCCGAACAACGGCTGATCACTGATAGAGAAGCCGAGAAGATTCAGGAAATTATGGAATTAAACGCTCAATGCCGCATTCGGCAAAATGCGACCTTTTACTTGACTGGATTAGTGTTCTGTCAGGCTTGTACATATAAATGCATTCTGAAGCGGAATCCACGCTATGCATACTATGGTTGCCGCCACTCCAGTACAGGATGCAGCAACCATAAGTGTGTTCGCATTGAAAAAATTGATCAGGCAATTATTACAGCTTTAGTTGAACGCATCACCATTACTAGGCAAAAGTTGAGAGTCAGCGAAAAAGTTTCTTTGGAATCAACCCAACTAATCAAAAAGTAGAAAAAATTGCAGTGCTTAGAGCAGATCGATGATGGTGATTCAGACCCAGTTATTAAAAGGCGAATTGATGAACTACGTCAAGAAGTTGCCCAAGAAATGCGTCAGCTACAGTACGCACCTTGCCTCAACGAGACAGTTCAAAAGATTATTCATCATCCTCAAACAAGGAATGCACAGTTTTGGCAAAGCCTCACCGCTGAAGAGCGTAAAGTTGTTTATCACAAACTAGTTAGCCAAGTATTCGTATTAAATGGCTCTGTCATATCCGTACAGCTTCAGTTTTGAGTACATATTAACTGTAATACCAAGGTTTAAAGACCTTCAATAAACATGTCAAAACTACTAGAAGACTTATTGCAATCTGCCCTAAACCGCTTCGAAACAGTAGAGTCTGAAGTCTTGCAAGAAGTACAACTAAGTTGTAATTGTCCGGCTCCTGGACAAGGTAGCGAGTGCCATGAATGTCCTTACTACCAAGAACTCGAAGCCCAGATTTACAAACGACTACAAGCTGAGCTACAAGTAAAGCTTCCCGCAGACAAAATCCAGCCAAATCCCCGTCACTATTCAGATGAGTTCAAACAAAAGTGTTTGCAACTCTACATTGAAGGATATCGTCTTGAGGAAATACAGCAATTAACTAATATTACTAGCCTCAATAGAATCAGAGCGTGGGCTCAAGAAGCTGGCTTGCCAGCACGAACGGTTTCATACTCCCAGGACTTCAAGCAGACCTGTCTTGATCTGTATCAACAAGGAAAGCCAGGCCGTGAAATCAGTGAAATGATGGGTGTTCCTCAAGCGACAGTCCATAAGTGGGTTAGAAGCAACGGCCTTTCCCGTAGCAAAAAATATTCTAAAGAGTTGAAGCAAAAGTGCCTTGATCTATACATCAGTGGTAAAACTCCAGCTGAAGTTGAAGCTACTACTGGAGTAGCAGGCTATATGACGAAGGTATGGGCAAGGCAAGCAGGCCTCCTGAAAAGGTATCAGTATCCTGAAGACATAAAGTTGAAATGTTTAGATCTCTACAGGCAAGGCAATAGTCCTGAAGAAATTCAGACACTGACAGGGGTACCGGGTTTTGCTGTTAGACGATGGGCCGTGGAAGCAAAAATTAGTAGAGGTATTCCCAAGCATTCACGTGAAGTCAAACTTCAGTGCTTATCACTGTACCTGGAAGGCAAAACATCCAAAGAAATTGAGCAACTTACAGGAGTTAAGGCAGATTGTGTCCAATCCTGGGCTAGAGAAGAAAATATTAGTCGTGGGATCAAAAACTACCCAGAAGAAGTTAAGCAAAAATGCTTGACTCTGTACCAAGCAGGGACACGAACCAAAGAAATTGAGCAGCTAAGTGAAGTTCCTCAAGATACGATCGCTAAGTGGGCAAGACTACAAAGATTAGAGCAAGAGCACCACGAAGCAACAAAAGTCAAGCAGCAAATCATTGCTCTCTACTTGAAAGGTCTATCTCCTAAGGAAATTGCACAGCTGACTGGAGCTTCGAGAGATCACATTCAGTATGTAGCCAGGCGAGCTGGCGTGATGCGAGCTCGCAAAGAACACCCTAAAGAAGTTAAACATCAGTGTTTGGAACTCTTTCAAGCTGGAAAGTCCTTTAAGGAGATTGAATCAATCAGCTCAGTTCCTGTGAACACTGTTAGAACATGGGCTACAGAAGCAGGCTTATATCAGAGCTTTCACTATCCAGATGAAATGAAAGAGAAGTGTATTTCTCTATTTGTGGAAGGCATGACTCTGGATAAAGTTGAGGTGACCACTGGAGCGCCTCGGCATCAGATAAGCCTGTGGCTCAAACAAGCAGGCATTAAAAGGCAGTCTAAATATAGTGATGAAGTCAAAGAGGAGTGCCTACTCCTATCAAGAGATGGGATGTGCCTAAAAGAAATTGGGCAATCTACCGGAGTTCCCATACACGCAGTCAGGAGATGGCTCAAACGGGAGACAAAACCTGAGGAACAATGCACTTAGTTTGACCTCCTCAAGACCTATCAGGGTTGTAACCCTTTGCTATTAGTTTATTAATTAGAGGGGGTTACGACGTGAGAGACAGCCAAGTGTGCTAGCTCTCGTCGCAGATGGCGTCGATCTAAGATGCGCTGCACTGTGTCCCAAGCTTCTGGGGTAATCCACGTGGAGCGCTTTTGGTTTCTTCCCTGACGGCGAGCGGCAGTTTGAATCCCAAGTTGCAATAGAAGTCGTCGGAAGATCCAGAGATTATTGCCCTGCTCGGGATCGTCGGGGATCTTAAAGCCTAACCAGCGCTTCACATCCTGAGCATAGCCACGAGCGATCGCGCCTAGGGGTTCTAAGTCTTCATTCGTCCATTCCTGACCAGGGACTAAAAACGGGAGTAATCCCAGTAGCACCCGAGCTACTCGTTCCCCTTCTGCAGTCGGTAAGTCAGGTATCCACAACCCCTGCTTCCACACACTCTGCTTGGCGATCGCTTCAGTCGTTTTCTGAGTCGCCAGGACTGGGTAAAGCAGCATCTCTAAGCGGGCAATCTGACCTCGGCGTTTACCACGCTCATCAAAGGTGACTAGTTCTGGGGTGACTGCTTCTAAGGGAACGGCATAAAAGTCGGCCAACCGCGCTTTTTCGAGGGCATGCTTTTCTTCCAGGCTCAGGACTTCTTTCGCTTCTAGAGCTAGTCGCTCTGTGGGGCTTAATGCGGGGGCGGTAGAAATCGCTTGATACTCCAGGGCACGATTGTGCTGTTTAGCTTCCTGCACCCGTTGCTTGATCGGTTGCATCGCTTCTGCTGCGATCGCTTCTACGGTATTGCCTTCATAGAGAAGCCGGGCTTGCAACTGGTCCCGTAAGTGCCACATGGCTTGATTGAGATTAGCAGTGATATCTGCCCACAAATTCAGATGGGGGTTCTGCTCCCAATCGATCTCGGTGTCGAGAACGGGAATTAAATCTGGATGCAAACTGGAGCGAATCAAGGCCGCTTCTTGGTCGAACTTCGTCTTCAGCGATCGCTTGATTTGCCAGGGGTACTCGCTGCGGTCCACCTCAGAGAAGTTCTTGCCTTGAGCGGCACACCAAACGACGCGAGGAATCGGAGCACGGACGCGACTCAGGGCTTGAGCGGCATCGGCATCTGGAATCGTGCCAAAGAAGACGCCATAAACAACCGCAAAGTGATCGACTTCGATACTCACCCCAGTCGCCATGGAAGGCGTGGCAATCACCACATCGTAATGAGGAGCTTGCTCATTAATATGGCGGACAAACTCAACCGCTTCTTCATTTCCAGAGGTGTCGCTGGTAATCTTGATGCGACGTTTTTCAAGAGGGAGCATGGCCGCGATCGCATCAGCGTAGTCCTTAGAGTCGGTTTGCAGCAGCACAGTTTTACCTGCTTGAATATCCTCTAATAGTTGAGCCGTGATGGCAGAATCATTAGGGCAATGCAGAAACTGCACTGGATAGCCTTGAGGTTGGTAATGGTTGTAGATCAAGTTCACGTCATCGGCTTCACCTCGGAGTTGTTGCAGGTACTTGAGGGTGGAGTCATTCAGATCCGCGTCGGCCACGACAACTCGGTGAGCCACGCGCATCAGCCAGTGTAAACGTGCTAAGAGAGCAGGGCGTTTGCCATCTTTGCGGCAGGTATTCGAAGTTAATAGATGCGTCAGAACTTGGCAGACTTCATCGATGACGAGGTCACAGCCAACAAATTGATTCGGGTCGATGGACAGCAAGGAATCGACACAGAGCCCTAAGCGCTGAGTCGTCCCTTTCCCCTGGGCATCAATCCATTGCCCATTGGCTTTATCCGCATCACTTTTCCAGGTCAGCCCCATGCGTTCGGCTAGCGATCGCCCCAAGCAGCGACGGTGAGTTAGCAGCAGGACTTTGCGGGAATCAGCCACGAGTTGGGCCATCAGCTTGGTTTTGCCTGTACCTTTGCTGGAGCAGATCGCCAGGATGCCAGCGTTAAGTTGATGGGCAGGACTGGCATCAGAGGGTGTGAGGGCCGGGAACTGAAGTTGGGACAAGTCAGGAGCGTTGAGAACTAAGCTGGGAGAGTAAGTCAGCTGTTGCCGCTGTTGCTGCACCCACTGCCAGTGGCTGAGAGCGGCGGCTTGGGAGTAGAGGGTTTGAAAAGCCTCAGCACCTTGGCTGACGACAAAGTCATCCACCCCTTTCTCAGGTCCCGGCAGGCAGATGACTTGTACCTCGCAGCCTTGTTGCTCCAGCAACTTGCCAGTTTTGAGGATGGCGAGATTGACGTTCTTGATTGTTTGGGGTTTGCGGTCGTGGTCGAAGCAGAAGTAGAAGCGGCGACTGGGGACGGCAAATAGAGCGAGTTCTGGGATTAAGGACTCGGCCCAGATTTTACCCGCTTCATCGCGCAGCACCCGCCGACCGTTGAAGATGCCGGGCAGGGCGATCGCCACATAGCCATTGCTGAGTAAACAAGCCGCTTTCTTAGCTCCTTCGACCAAAATGATTGGGATGGCAGGATGTTTTAGCACCCACTGCCAAAATCTTGAGGCGGTTTCAGATGCAACAGCTTGGGTCTCTTTCTGACTCTCTACTTCAGTGGAAGTGACTCCATAGCGAGTTGCGACTTCCAGCCACAGGCGCGGAGACAGGTTGAGGAAGAAAGCGCGGGTCGGCAGCTTTGGCGGATGCTCGTACTTAATGACCTTAGACTTCTCTAAGTCGATGCGGGGCCGATTGGGTTTGAAGCACCCCCAGAGCATGGGCTGCCAATCATCCAGTGGGTCCAGGCCGTTACACCACCAGCCGCCGAACTCGACATGAGCGTACTGTCGTATCAACCGGGTAACGAGTCGTCCGGCGTTAGTGCGCTCTAACTGTGCAGAGTAACAAAGATAGTCGTAAGGGGTCTCCCCATTCAGACTTTTGATGCTCCTGGTAATTAGTTCGGGGTTAACCCCACTCTTGAGCCACTCTTGCCAATGTGGGGATTGGATATGAGCCGAGGGCGCATCCTGAGGTTCTTCCCCAGGATGAGTCCTCAGCAAAACTTGAGTATTCACAATAAATCTCCCTAATCCTTACTAAGTAAGGGATAGAGAGCTATGCGCTATAGGAACAACAACCCCAACTGAGGCTGAAGCTGCTGAAATTTCAAAGCGGAATTTATGTAAATTCCAATTGAATTCCGTGACAAATCGAGTTAATATAGGCGCATAACGATGTGGGCGACCTAACTGACGCCGCCAAGCATACAAGTTAGAGTCCCCTCTATCCCTAAAAACAACCAATTAAGCCTTGTGACCCCTTCTGTTTCCGCAGTTGGGGTTTTTGGCTTCTAGGACCCCCTAGAACATAGCCATCACCTCAATTGCGATCCCGACCGAGAAAAACTGAGAATGCATCGAGTCCACTCTCTCCTGTGCTAGTGATTTTCGATGATGGTAGTTTACCTGATCTGCCCCGCGATCGCTTCTAATTTCAACGGAAAGAAAGAAAAACGAGCCTTCTAGAGACTGGGCGAACTCAGCCATCCTCCCGTTCTTATGAAGTGAAGGTGAAAAAGAACAGTTGCTTTAAGCCGAGTTTGATGCGCTCCAGTGTCCTTAGGATAGCTAGAAACTCCTCAACGATGAGGTGGCGGTACTCATCTCTCAACGCTTGAGTGTGAAGTTGAAGTTGTAGAGAAGGAGGTTATAGGCATCGAGGCCAGCATCATAGCAATTGTGAGCTGTGAATCTGGTAAGGCCTTTATCCAAGTCTACTTTTGCTCAAGTTGGTGAACTGTGGCTTCATTACAGCTTTGAAGTTCCAGGGTTGTACAGCTGACCCATTGAAGGTGCTAAGACATTTCCTACTTCGAGGCCTGTTGCCTGAGTGCAGCTAGTTTCATTACCTTGACCTCAGAGCTAGCGTTATCAGAATACCTCTAGCTAGAAGCTGAGACGAGAGGCCGTGACTGTTCTCATGAATACAACATACAGTAATCCAATGCAAACTGCATCACATTAATGAACATGAAGTTGAAGTACAACCAATAGGCTAAGCTGTGGGTAATAGATTTAGGCTAACCAGTATTGTGGCAGATCGAGTAACGGTAGACATTGAAGGACTCAGAGAGCGAATTGACGAGGCGTACTCAGATAATCCGCTGTGGACTGAGCTGTCTCTAGCGCAAAAGCTGAGGCGGCTGCTTCTAGATGGATTAGAGAAGGTGGAAAGCGATCGCGCCCCCAAACCTCCAGCTAAGCCTTCAACGAAGTCCCGCAAATCAAACAATCCAGCGTGAAGCTTGTTGCGTGTTCAAAGAGCATCTCATCAGATTTTTGCTCCAGGTAAGTTGAAACCTGATTACTTCAGAATTCTAAAACAGAACTCTGATGCCTGCATTGAACAGGGCTCATGAATCTATATAGAATTTGCATTCTTCCGTTACAAAGGGTTCTGAACTAAAGTTCGAATAAATTATCGTTTAGTTCTAATGCTTTTTGTCTGACGGGAAACGTTTCCCCTCGCCCTTTTTTGACATAAACTTGTTTTGTTGTTCTTAATCCCTTCATGCCCACTATCGCTGTCGTAAATCAGAAAGGGGGAGCAGGGAAGTCTACGATCGCTGTTCACCTAGCTCGCTGGCTCCAGCGTCAGAAGAAGTCAATTTTCCTTGTAGATGCAGACGGGCAAAAAACCTCTTCAATTTGGTTGGAGTCCTTAGAGTATGAGATCCCTTTCCAGGTTCTACAAGATCCTAATGAATTGCTGGAACAGTTGCCAAAGCTGGTTAAAGAACATGAATGGCTATTGGTAGATGGTCCTGCCACGCTCAGTGAAACAACCAGGGCTCTTCTTCTGTGGGCTGACTTAGCATTGATTCCTTGTCAGCCAGCTGGTGTTGATCTAGCCAGTGCTTCTGATACTGTACGCCTTGTTCGGCAAGCAAAAGCAATTCGAGGTGGATTACCGAAATCCGCACTATTCCTTAACAAGGCGATTAAAGGAACCAAGTTAAAGGATGAGGCATTTGCTGTTTTGCAACAGGTTCAAGATGTTAACTTGCTTCAAACAATCATTCATCAACGTCAGGTTATTACAGATTCTTTTGGTCAAGGTGCAACTGTTTTCGACATGACTGGAACTCCAGCAGGAACAGCACGGCGTGAGTTAGAAAGTTTATTTAAGCAGGCGATGGAGGTCATGAATGACTAAAGAACGCAAGACCCTGAGCGATTCAGTCATCCAACGCTTCATGACTAATCCTGGCAGTGTCGAGGTAGATCAAGCCGCCAATACCGTTTCTCTAACCGCTATTAAGCTACCTACTAAACGGCAACCCCGTCGATACTTTGATGCTGAAAAGATGGCTCAGCTGATAGCGTCTGTAAGAGAACATGGAGTTTTAGAGCCAGTTTTGGTTCGTCCATCAGGGGATGGCAACTATGAACTTATAGCTGGAGAGCGTCGTTTAAGAGCAGCCAAAGAAGTTGGACTAACTCAAGTACCGATTGTCTCCAGAGAATTTTCTGACCAAGAAGCTCTCCAAGTTGCGTTGATGGAAAATCTGCAACGAGATGATCTCAACCCGATTGAGGAAACCGAAGCTGTTCTAGAGCTACTAGCGATCGCCCTTGATGGAAATGTAGACGAGGTGAAGTCAGTCATCTATCAGGCAGCCAACGCAAAAAACCGCGGGCATGAGTTGAAGAAAAATGTTTCCCTTCAGTTGGAAAAGGTTGAATCCTACTTAGCTGAATTAGGACGATTTAACCTCGAATCTTTTCGTAGTAGCCGATTGCCACTACTCAACCTGCCATCTCACATTCTCGATGCTCTACGTGAAGGAAAGTTAGAGTACACTAAAGCCCGCACGATCGCTCGTGTAAAAGATGAACAGCATCAGCATGAGTTGCTGGAGCAGGCGATCGCTCAGGGTCTTTCTCTAAACGAGATTAAGGCAAAAATCAAAGAATTTAAGACAGATTCAGAGCCAGAGGCAATGCCTGAGCGAGCCTTAGTGGGTCGCATGACAGAAATCACCAAGCGACTAAAAAAGAGTAAAGCTTGGAACGAGCGTAAGAAGCGCGAGCGGATTAATAAGCTGCTGGATGAGTTGGAACGTCTCACCGGAGAGGATTAGGAGGGTAGCTTAGCCCCCGTTAAAAATATTGACTATGCCTAAACAAACTTCTCTTTTTCCTGACAGTTACGACGAGTTTTTTCGACATCTAAAGGAGCGAATTCGGTCTACTCAGGTAAAGGCAGCTTTAGCAGTTAACCGAGAATTGGTGCTGCTCTACTGGCAAATTGGACGAGAAATTCTTCAGCGTCAACAGAAAGAAGGCTGGGGAGCAAAAGTTGTTGAGCGACTTGCTAGAGACTTGCGCCTAGAATTTCCCGACATGGCTGGGTTCTCACGCACAAACCTGCTTTATATGAGGGCTTTTGCTGAAGCTTACCCAGATGAGGAATTTGTCCACCAGCTTGGTGGACAAATTCCTTGGAAGCATAACTGTGCAGTATTGGACAAAGTAAAAGATTCAGAGCAGCGGATTTGGTACATCCAGAAGACGATTGAGAATAGTTGGAGCCGGAACGTTCTAGTCCACCAAATTGAGAGCGATCTGTATAGTCGTCAAGGTGGCGCATTAACAAATTTCCAAGAGGTACTTCCTTCCCCACAATCTGATCTTGCTCAAAGTCTTTTGAAGTCAGAATACAATCTTGAATTCCTTGATCTGCGTGAAAAAGCTCTTGAGCGCGATTTAGAGCGTGCCCTGCTTGAACATATGCAAAAGTTTTTGCTTGAGCTAGGTGTTGGCTTCGCCTTCGTGGGGAGCCAATATCGGCTTGAAGTTGAGGGGGATGAGTTTTTTGTGGACCTCCTCTTCTATCATCTTGCTCTCAGTTGTTTTGTGGTAATCGAGTTAAAAACAACTGATTTCAAGCCTGAGTACTCGGGACAAATTAACTTCTATGTAAATGTGATCGACAGTAAGTTACGCCGCCCTACCGATAATCCAACAATTGGGATAATCCTTTGTCGTTCTAGGAAAAAGTCTGTTGTTGAATATGCACTTCGTGGCATGAGTCAGCCGATAAGCGTTTCGACGTATCGAACCACGGCTGCATTACCTGACGAGTTTAAGACAAAGCTTCCTTCTATCGAAGACTTGCAGCATGAAATTGAGGTTGTGGCTGCTGTGGTTGAGGAATTTGGTCAAGGCATGGAAGCTTAGTCCATGTTCACCCCACGAACGTAGAGGCAACTTGCTCCACCTATATTTGGCTTGAGTACCAAAGCGGTTTACCCTCGCCCAAGTATGACTAGGCTGAGATACTTATCCTGCGTATCCCAGCGGAATGCCGTTAGAAGCTGATGTGAAGCCTGCTGCAGAATTGGGCACATTAGGCCTGTAATTTGTCCTGGGCAGATGGAGAGGGAAGACGAAATGATTCAGATGAGTTACGACTTTGATCAGGCTATCCTACCCATGGGCGCTGCATTAAAGACGAACGTGCTCCTGCGGTTTCGGGCTGATAACCCTGAGTCTGCTCGACGGCAGCTGAACCTTTCCTTAGTGATCGATCGCTCAGGCTCCATGGCAGGTGCGCCTCTACATCACGCCCTCAAAGCCGCTGAGTCGGTGGTGGATCAACTAGAGCCAGCAGATACGCTCTCCGTGGTCGTTTATGACGATGCGGTGGATACGGCTGTATCTCCTCAGCCCGTGACGGATAAAGCTGGGCTCAAAACTGCAATTCGTCGGGTACAAGCGGGTGGTATTACCAACTTGTCAGGAGGATGGCTCAAAGGTTGCGAGTATGTGAAAGCCCATCTGGACCCTCAAAAAATTAACCGCGTCCTTCTGCTCACCGATGGCCATGCCAACATGGGGATTCAAGACCCTAAAGTATTGACGGCCACCTCAGGCCAAAAAGCAGAAGCAGGCATTGTCACCACCACTCTAGGGTTTGCTCAGGGCTTCAACGAAGATCTTTTAATTGGCATGGCCAGAGCGGCCAATGGTAACTT
>NZ_JAMPKN010000053.1:0-21268 GCF_039962155.1 Trichocoleus desertorum AS-A10
TCACGAAGGCATGATCTATGTCGTCATGATTCGATTGATGCTGCGGCGATTAACTAAGAACCGACGGAGATGGAAATCAAGCAGTGCTTAATGACCTTTTACAAACACTTTCTGAGTTTATTAACCTGTTAAAGTGATGAAGTGAAACTAATCTCATACTCTTTGCTGAGTCGAGATTAGGAGAGTTAGACTGAGCGGTAAGATGTCAGGGGCACAAATGATACCTAGAACTACCAGAAACCCTGATTGATCACGTAACTGTAAACCTATGAAACTTCCTCTTTGCCTCGTGTTGGTCGCTCTGGTTGCTGCCCCAGTCTGCGCCCAAGAAGCGATCCCCAATCGTCTGATTGACTACGACAAATTCAGAGAAATTGTCATTCAGTCTTCAGAAGAACGAGAATCAAAGCGACTTACCGAAGCTCAGTTTATGGCGATGATGAAAGAGCCAGGGATCGTGCTGCTGGATGCTCGTAGTGAATCTAGATACAACCTCCGCCACATCAAAGGCGCGATCAATCTGCCGTTCACAGAATTTACAGCAGAATCCCTGGCTGCTGTGATTCCCAGCAAAAACACCAAGGTACTCATTTATTGCAACAACAACTTTGAAGGTAGTCAGACTGCTTTTGCGGCAAAAGCACCTGCGGCTTCTCTCAACCTCTCCACTTACACTTCTTTGAAGGCTTATGGGTACAGGAATGTGTATGAGTTGGGTCCACTGCTGGATGTTGCCACCACCAAGATCCCGTTTGCAGGGAAAGAAGTTGCCCATACTTCCAAGGCGGGACGGTTAAAGCCGCTCTGAATCAACTCTAATATTGCAAGCCATTACTGAAGTGGCTGACTTTGGCTTAGAACCAAAAAAGATTGCTTAGGAGTTTGAGCTTACAGCTCCCTTTTAAATCATTTGGTAATGGCTTTTGGAGTAAAGTGCTGAAATCAGGAAAGGGAGTGAGGCGATTTGAAGGGGCGGAATGGCTGAAGTGAGTTTGAGTGAGTTGTCAGCGATCACTAACCAGCTCAAGTTTGCTTTCCGAACAAAGCGGCATTTAGCTCATTAAGATCGACGGGCTTAACCAAGTGTGAATCGAACCCTGCTTGGTGGGAACGCTCCCGGTCTTCCTGCTGACCATACCCACTCACTGCCAAGAGACGAATCTTCTGCAACTCCGGTAGCTGTCGGATGCGGTGGGCGAGTTCATAGCCATTCATTGAAGGCAAGCCAATGTCGAGGATGGCAACATCCGGCAGAAAAGACTGTGCAGCTTTCAGCCCTTCCAATCCATCATGAGCCACTTGAATCGTATGCCCATAGAGGCTCAGCGAGGTCGCCAGCACCTCAGCCCCATCTACGTTGTCATCAACGACTAAGATGCGAAGCTGACCGGGTTGAGACAGATTTATAACTACTTCCAGCGTTTCCTCAGCTTGGCTTTCAGTCGCGAGGGGCAACCAGACCGAGAACTCGCTGCCTCGGCCCTTGCCTGCACTGGCTACAGCTACTCGTCCCCCGTGTAATCCCACTAGGTTTTTTACAATTGCTAGTCCTAGGCCCAAGCCACCTTGAGAGCGCTCTATAGACTGCTGTTCTTGGTAGAACAAATCAAAGATTTTGGGCAGGAGTTCAGGCTCAATGCCGCTGCCACTATCACGCACCCGCAGCAAGACTTCATCCTCTGAGCGCTCCGCTAGGATGGTAACTTTTCCCCCTGGCTCGGTGTACTTAGCAGCGTTATTGAGTAAGTTCGCAATCACTTGCGCCAACCGTCTGGGATCGGCCTCAACGGTTAGGCCCGTGTCAGGCACTTGCAACTCAAGTTGGTGATGCTGTTGTTCGAGCAAAGGACTGCATTGCTCGACCGCTGCTGCAATGACTTCAGCTAACTCAAAGCGTTTCTTTTTGAGTGCCAGTTTGCCCCGCGCTAGTCGTGATACATCCAGCAGATCATCCACCAGAGCCACCAAATGACGTACTTGGCGCTCAATGATGGTTCTTTCCCGCTCTACCTCTGAGATGCCACGTAGTTGCATCAGGTTTAGAGCCGTTGAGATTGGGGCAAGGGGATTGCGGAGTTCATGACCCAGTATCGCCAAGAACTCATCTTTCGCTCGGTTGGCTAACTCAGCTTCACGCTGAGCATTGATGAGTTCAGTGGCCTCGAAGGCAATGACGACAATACTCTCTGTTTGCCCCTGCTGATCTGGAAGTGGTTGGTAAACGACCTCAAAAGCACAAGGTTGAAGTGTGGGTGGTTGTCCCCGCTTCAACAATATTTGGATTCTGCCAACGTAGGGTTGCCCTGTTTCGTAAGCCTGATCAAGGAGTTCATAAATGCCTTGACCCGCTAGTTCAGGCAACGCAACTCGCAAGGGCTGACCCAAAACGGGCCGATGGTCAACTAGTTCCAGGTAGGGTTCATTAACAAACTCATAGACCAGTTCTGGACCGTTCAATACAGCAATCCCAACGGGTGCATGCTCAAAAATTCGCGTCAATCGGTCTGCATCCGCTTTCAGCCGTCGCTCCAGTAGCACTTTTTCCGTTGTCTCTGAAAAGGTGACAAGGACACCCGCGACATTTCCTGAGTCATCGGGAACAGGGCTATAGGAGAAATCAAAATAACAATCCTCAGGATAGCCAAAGCGCTCAATCGTGAGCTTGAAGTTGTCAAAGCCAAAGGACTGTCCTTGCCATACCTCTGCCCACATGGGGCCAATTGTGCTCCAAATTTCGGGCCAAGTTTCCGGGGCACTGATTCCCATTGCTGCCGGATGCTTATTGCCGAGAATGGGGCGATAGGCATCGTTGTAAAACTGGGTAAATTCCTCTCCCCAAGCGATGTACATAGGTAGCCGACAGTCGAGCAGGATGCGAACAGCAGTTTTTAGGCTATGGGGCCACTTCTCAACCGGGCCAACAGAAGTTTTAGCCCAATCAATCGTCCGCATCAGGGCACCCATTTCACCCCCGCCCGAAAGAACACGATGTACGGACGGGCAATTTCTATTCTGGGATGGGTCAGGTGGAATAGGCATATGGCCTACGACTCGTTGCAATGCTTCTATCGTCCTTAAAATTCTCTAATATGCGGCGGTTCAAGAGGTCAGAAGCTATTTAATTGCTGTCACAACAAAGCCCCAATCATATGATCGGGGCTTGTACTTGAATATTAAATGCCAGCTAACAGTTTTAATATTTGCTTCGGGTACTAAAGGCTAGCTGACGGCTTTTATACTCTCTATCCTTACAGAAGATGAAATTTCTGCCTATGGGGGGATTTACCCGTTTATTTCTCGTCTCAGCAATTCATTACCTATCAGACTGCTCTAGAAGTTGAACCATGACTTCTATCAATACGTCCGGCAGGATCGGCTTCGTGAGGTAATGCTGAAAGCTCAGTTCTAGCGCTCGCTTCCGCGCTTCTTTGCTTGCATAACCTGTCAAAGCAATAGCTGGCACCTGCCATCCTAGCTCTGCCTCCAATGCGCGTAATTCTCGAATGAGTGAGAAGCCATCCTCAAAAGGGAGGCCAAGATCGCTGATTAGCAGCGTGGGGTGTAAATCCTTAAACAGCTCAATTGTTTCCGAAGTGGATAGCGCAGCAGCTACTTCGGCTCCACATTCCTCAAGCGTAAAAGCAGCAGAAAAAGGGTGTCAATATCAGCATCCACCACAAGGATTCGTTGCCCCAGCAGCAATGACCGCTAGCTCATTTCTTTTCTGCTCCTATAAACACGTCTACTTAAGCACTAATACTTATGGCATAGATGCCTTAAAGATCGAGCTAAGCAAACTCTACCTTTAGCCAGGGCGATTTTGTATCTTAAGGTACTTAAATAGAGCAGTTGTTACTATGCGCCCTTGTGGAAGAAAGGTTCTCACCCACCCAGAAGCAAGAGCAACACTATCGCGCAGAGTTGGTCAAGTGGGGAATAGAGCTTGAAAAAGCGTTCAAAGTGGCTAGAATTCTTGCCTTAAATATTCCCAATGAGAACCTAAGCAGTAGTGAAGCAGCACTAGTTGAAGAAGTCTGTAACGAGTGGTTTGAGAAACGGAAGCAGTGGGAACAATTCAAGCAAACAATGGCTCAGTACGGCGCAACTCTGAACGAGGTAAGTTTGGAAGATTACCAAAGGGCAAACCGACAAAAAGAGAACGAATCCTCACCTCGGACTACAGACCAGTGAAGTGATTAGTGCTGTTGCTGATTCAAGATGCGCCCGCTTGGATAGCATTTTCCTCTGTGGGCAGGGCATTGCATTTATGGCGATCTCCTAACACGAGATTAAACCGTGATCGCCTCTTCTAAGGAAGTCAGTGCAGCCGCAGGCAAATTTCTTAGCCCCACCCAAACTTTGTACTCGTTTCTCAGGGCAGTAATGCAAACTTGAGCACCGTGTTCCGCCAAGGAAACCGCTAAGGAAACCGCTAAGGAAAAAGCTCTTTGTCTATCTTCAGCCTTGTATACCGTGCAAAGTCGGTACATTTCCTTGTCAGAACACATCCCTTCATGGATTTCGTTTTGATACCAAAACTTGAAGGACTGCACGAGGTTATGAGACAGCACTAGGGGATACATGCGAAACCTCCAAGGTTACAGTCTCATTATTTGTTAAGTTTTGAGTATACTGTGTATTAAATATCACACTTAACTGAAAGTTTACTTTCTGAAGCAAAAAACATCGAGCTTCCAAACGGTTGCACCAAGCAAGGCAGCACTTAGAGTTGGCATACCAGCAATATGGTGTTTCAAAGGCTTTAGCAAAAGCGCTGCGGGAAGATGTAGCGATCCGGTTTCTAACGGTAGGCCATAATATAACGAACTTTCCGACGCTAGTGACTGGAGCAGTGGTCAGACTAGTTGATCAAGTAGCTGAGTCACGCAACGTAGCCCGCTTTTGAGAGAAGCGAAGCTTACATACCCTAAATACTAAATGGGGCGAATAAACTTTAATTCTATTACTTTCCGAAATAACTCCCCCACGAAGGGTATTACTCCGAAAAAGCCAGTTCATCAGTAATGAGGCTGGAAGGTCATCAAGGTATGGACCTTCTACTTCACCTATAAGTCAAACACAACCAACAAAGTTCTAGAAACGAAGAAATACATTTGGACTTAAAGATTCAGGTGTGCGTTTCTAACGTTTGCCTAGTGATCAAGTTTATTTCCTTGAAGACATCAGGAATATATAAACCATGACAGAATCACAGCAACAAGAGCTAGATCCCAAACAGGAAAAACCAGTTCTTCCACTACCTAACAATGACCAGAATACCAGCAGCTCATTAGGGGCATGGAATATAGCTCTAGGGCTTTGGCAGCGTGTTTCTGCTTTACCTCACAACCAAAGAGTGCAGACCATTACGATAGTTACAGTTTCTTTAGTAGCTGTGCAAGTCAGCCTACTACTAACAGTTATTGTTTTGGCTCAATTCTTTAATTTTGGAAGGAATAAAGATGGGTTCTATTTTGGACTCAAAGATCAGTCGGCTGAGAAAACATCCACAGTAAATGACAAAGCAAGCACAACAACTTCTCAAGTACCACTGACATACATAGTTGTAGACTCAGCTACTGGATTTCAAAACTCAGGAATCCTTGTAAAAAAGGGTGAGCGTGTAATCCTTGAACCAAGAGGGCGTATTCATCTGTCCTTGGAGCAAGCTTACAATTCCGCAAGAGCTGTTAAACCAACGATTATCCAGTATGGGGATAAGCAGCGGCTAGAGGAGACAAAAGGTAAAGAATGGCTGCAAAAGCAACAAGAATGGATCAAGCAACCGACTCAGCAGGAAGCGTTAGAAACTAGCAACGTTTTCTATCGGGGTTGGATAGGGCCAGAAGGAGAATTAGAAGGAAGCGAATTCTTTAATGAATGTCTGCTTCTACAAGGAGCACCGTGGGGAGCTTTGTTAGTCACTGTAATGCCTGAGCAACTATCCCCTCAAGATGGACAAGCTGACCCCTTAGGAATCCTCAACCGTTACCGTGAATCTCATAACCTTAAGCTGGAAGAATTGAAGCCAGTTGCTCAGCTAGTTAATCAGGAATTTATTGCTGAGCGAGATGGGTATTTAACTTTCATCGTTAATGATGCAGTGCTCTCACCATTTTATTTAAGCTCTAAAGAAGATTCGCAATCGAAGGTTTACTATGATGCCTTAAATGAGGCGTTAAAGCGTAGTTCAGGAGGGCAAGGTAGAAATCCAGATCGGAAATTCTCACCGCTTGTTTTATATGCAGACAACTTAGGAGTATTTCACGTCACGATCAAGAAATAGGAGCCGCATGTCTCAGGTGCGGTGCAACGAGTGAAGATGCTATCCACTGTCTGCTGTGCTGAGTAGCTTCAAAGGAGCCGCACGTCTCAGGTGTGGTGCAACTTGGTTCTGCTCATCGCGTCCGATGTCATACTTGGCTTCAAAAGAGCCGCACGTCTCAGGTGCGGTGCAACTTCACCGCTCAGTGGCAATAAGCGAAGGTATCTTCAGCAAGGCTTGCATGCTGCTTTCAGCCTCCAGTCTTTGTTCTAGCCTTCTTGTTACCCCTTGAGCTGCTGCCCTACAATCTTTGTGGAGATATAAAAGGAACTTTATAGGAATTGGTATACAGCCCAAACCACATCACCTTCAACTTGTTCATTAGATCGAGAGCGCCTAGATTGCCGAGTACGCTGCCGCACAATCTGTTTGCTTCCGTCCTTGTGAAGCAAGAGATGAACCGAATGAGCACATCAATTACACTTAGGGTGTAATTGATGTGCTCGATTTCATGAACTTCAACAGAAAGTATTAGCTCAGCTGAATATCTGCGAAGTCTTCTAATAACAAAAATCGGCCTGTTAATGACTCTGCCTCTCTAAACGTGTCATAGTCACGCAGCAGGCCAAAATCTAACCCAGTAATCTCCTCAATCTCCTCTACTGTGGTTTGGTACTCCCTTACACGACCTAAATCTCCGAAAGCTTCTGATGCCCCCCGCCTTGAAAGACGTTCTGGTAATCGAGTCAGTAATTCTGATTGGTCAGCGAGGAATGCAGTTGCTTTCAGCTCTCCTCTTTCCAGACGTGCAATAACTTTGAAGAATTGAAGTGGAATTCGAACTTCCCGATATCGCGGATCACTGGCTGCAAACACAGGACCTGTAAACACACATAATTGCGCATCTTCTTCACGCGCATTGTCTAGCACGTAATTTTCGATCCCTTGCCAATACTGCTGCTGTTGGTTGAATCTAGATTCTTGAGGACAGCAGTTGGTGAAATGAAATGTATCCGCATTGGCCCTCTCTGCTTCTCTATCGCTGCCCCATACAGGATCTTCCCGACGAACTTGATGCCCCCGGTCAAAGATGCGCGTGGGTTGCTGATTGGAGTAGAGACTCTGGTTGGTCTGGTCACCCTCATCAATGCGCTCATCGATGTACCATTTTTCACTTGCTTCAGCTGCTTTAGCAGACTCGCGGCGACTGCGACTAGACCTACCACGTGTACCGTCGTCACTAACTCTACCGGTCTCCCGTATGACCCTACGGGATTGTTGTCCATCAATATTGACAGCGGTAACATAAGCCATTTTACGAGTGCGATTTATGACAATGCTAAAGTGCTCGTATTTCAGCTCATAAGGATCTGCACCACGTGCTGGGTTGAGTAACGTTGCCCGTTCGCCTAGAGCGCGATCAGTGACTTTTGGAATGGGAAGCGTAAAGTCTGAAAGAAAGTTTGGGTCGTAGCCTTTACGGTTCAAGTAGTTTGGGTCTGGGGTAACAGCCTCAGCCCTCCCCGAGTCAATAGAGTTTGAAGGAACAGATGAATTACCCACACTGCCATTTAGACCTGGAATACGCACTGTAATTTCAAGAGGAATTGTGAGTGTGACAGAACCATCTGAGTTCGCGTGTGTAGAAGGGAAATTATGGATAGGTTTGTTCACCTTTAATGTTTTCTCCGTTTGGTTCATAGGTTCACTTGGGCTAGTTTCTTCCTTGATAGAAGGGCTTGTAGCAGTAGTTAGCCCTAAGCGGCTCGGGTATCGAAAACTCTGTTTGAGCGCCGATTTTAGTAGAAGCACCTGCGCTCTCTGAAGATTACTGAGAGTTTGTTCAAGCGCCTGAACAATTGCGCTGATCCGGATGCCTTCGTTGACTTCCTTATCGACCATTTGACCAGCCCCATCACTGACTTGGCGATAAGGCTCGCCCCAGTGATGTAGGGCTACAGCTTCCCATTGATCGTTAAACACAGGAGACCCTGAAGATCCCGGAGAAGTATCCGCAACATAATGCAGAACTTTGTCGAGACGGGTAACAAGCTGATTTTCACGTAGCACAACCTGTTTGTAATCTCCGTCCGGGTGCTGAATAATGTTGACAAACTCTCCTATGAGGTGCTTGTCGTCAGTATTTGTCAATGGACAGAACCCAAAGTCTTTAGGATCTCCGGCACCACTTTCACGATCACCCACTGCCACCACCGTGTAATCCAGATCGTCTTCAGAGTTGGTCAAAAAGAATGTTTTTGGAGCGAGAGCAAAGCGAGTCACTGATCGAGCGTGTCCATGTGGGTCAAGCTCATAATTGAACTCTAGTAGAAATTCTTCCGCTGCCTTTTCGCTACTGATGACGTGGTTATTGGTGAGAAACAAGCGATCCGAAATTAGGAAGCCACTGCCTTGAGGCTGCCCATCACGAAAGATCACCCGAGCGACACAACTGGCAGCAGCTAGAGCGGAATCAAGAAATGCAACACCAACAAAGTCAGTAGTACGCCCTTGAATTCGCTCAGCCCCAAGGCGTGCATCCCCATCTAGTCCCATTTTTGCAGGATCTTCACCATGAGCAAGTGCTATTGCTATCTTCCGATCAACTCCTGCTACAGCTTGAAATCGGTGGATTTTGCGGTGCTCGTCCGGCTCCGCAGTAAGTAGGTTGCCCTGTTCAGCAGATTCTCTAACCTGTTCTCGTTGCTTTTTAGCCTCAGATGCTCTGACGCGTTCGCGAGCAGCATTCGTAATCCTCTTTGGAACCTCTTGTAGGGCCATAGGTTGTTATTCCATTTACCTTGATTTACCCATCTCGTCAAAAATCCATCGAAACGTTGAGAAATAACGGTAACACCCTTAATGGTTGTCGAGTAGCACCAGAAATTGTTCACTCTCACTCTCGTAAACATCCGGCTACAAAGGTTTGCTGAAGCTAACAGACTTTATTTTTCCATTAGCTTAGCTGGCGATCATTACTTAGGCGCTCACTCAAACGCAGTAGACCTCATCGATCAAAGTGAAGTTTTGTAATTACCATTTATCTACTGAATCCAATAGATCCGTCAGTCAAAAGCGTTCACCTAAATACTACATAAGCCCTAACTACAAAACGGCGTAGTATCAAGCGTCAAGACGATTCAAAAACAAGAGAGCTGCCCGTGTTTCACCTTTCCCCCTGCTTCGCAGGTACGGTGAAACACGGGCTTTTAATGAAGTCTTAGAATAGCCAAAGTTTCAGAAACAACCTGCTGGGGACGTTCAAAACAGTCTTTTGCCGTAAATCGAATGGTGGGAACCCCGGATCGCAGCAATACTCGGTCACGAGCATAGTCTCGAATGGATTGGTCTTGAGCTAAATGGTGCTGCCCATCCACTTCCAGAGAAACGCATCGGCCCTGGTGAAAAATCAAAAAATCAACTTCGACACGACCTGTAAGCTGGGTGTCACTGATGCCTGTATCTTGAAGGCCCACACGTCCACGGGCATTGGCAAAGAATAATGTTCCAGCCAAGTCAAGCGCTTCTGCTATTCTGACTTCTGCTTCAGACCGTAGGTAAAGTCCACCCCACCCTTTCGTGTAATTTCCGTTGGGTTCCGTGCTAGGGGCCGAGGTAGTTAGGGCTGTGCCTGCTATCAAGGTTTCAATCTGAGTCTTGAGGGAGTCATCACAGAAGATACGCCAATGGTGTTGAGTCTTGGCACCTGCTGGTTGGCCTGCATAAGCAATATGAAGTGAATCTGCCACTTCCCAATAAAATCCAGGGCGAGTCTTGTTGTATAGCTTAGTGTTGAGGTTTTGCCTCAACGTCTTTCGCTGCTTAGGGTTGAGTTTCTGGGATTGAGGACTCAAAGCAATGATAATGTCCAACAATTTAGTGGTCATTACTGGAAAGCAGAAAGGAAGCTTACCCCCACTGGCGACAAGGGCATGACTTCCAGCTTGATGTTCAAGCCCGTCCAAATTTAGTTCGCTTGGGCTAGTTTCTTGACTACCTACCATACACTCCTCCTAAGGCTTTCCTAGAATGCCCAGACGTATGGTCTAAAACGTAATTTTTCAGGACTTATAAAGCTACCAGGCAAAAGCATTTATCCAGCACTATTAAGCCCTGGCTACAGAACTCTTAGTAACAAGGGTCAAGACGAGCCAAAATACAAAAGAACACCTACCTACTCACCTTGCCTTTGCTTTGTAGATACTGTGAATAACTGGCTCTAGGTATGGATGTTTGAGTTGGCCCGTCTAGGATTCACCCAGCTATTCTTGCTGTTTGTAGGATTCAAATTCTTTCAATGCAAGTTGCCGAGCCGCCACAGTATTTAAGTCTGGATGAAAAACCTGAAGACAGGCTTCAACTACTTCAATAAAGCCTGTTCTGAGGCAACCCATTCCAAAATGCTCAATGAATTCATGCATCTTGAACTGTAAGTTTCTGTAGAAATCTTCTACTTCCTTCAGAGGGCGTTCTTTGATAGCTGTAACGATCTTTTCAACGGCTTCAGGACTAGTAAGCCAGTCACCAGAGCTTTTTCTATAAAACTGAAGTACCTGCTGTTTCTTCTTCGCTTTGGAGCGGGCACCATGACCTAAAACCCAAAACCAACAAGAAGGAAAATTGAAGATCCCTGCAAGTGCAAACCTATAAAGGTCTAATGGGTAAAGAGCTAGTAGCATAGCCATTGTGCAAATAACTACACAGGTAGTAGTAAGAGCAGCAAACCATTTGTGAGCCAACCATTTCAGCTTCATAGGGTTATTGAGCAAGAGTAGAGCACTAATTAAAAGCGTTCACTCAAGCCCTACTAAGCCTCACAGTAGCTATTTCTAGCAAGTCAACTCTTCATAGCCTGTTTATGGCTACTTCACTATTAAGTGAAACCAGGCGTTAGGGAATTTCTACAAAGTTCAATGGAAGCGATCTTGAGACTCAGCTTTGCAGTTTTCATTAGCAGGCATCTGACCAGTAAAATCCCAGAGAAGAATAGGGAACCCTAAGCCTGCCCCTTCTGGTAAAAGCATGAATCGATTCTTTGCGCTGGCAGTCACGCTCACTCTGATTTCTCCTACTCCACTTTTGGCCCAAACTAATCAAACGGGCACTGTCATCAGCACGGGTGACGGAGACACATTACGTGTTCAGGTGAATGGGCAACCCATCACTGTACGACTTGCCTGCGCGGATGCCCCGGAGTCCACCCAAGCTGGTGGCAAAGAGGCAGCAACTCGTCTCAGCCAATTTCTGCCCAAGAATCAAAGCGTTCAGTTGCGGGTGGTAGAGAAGGATCGCTATGGCCGCACCGTCGCTGAGGTCTTCAAGAACGGTCAATCAGTCAACCTACAAATGGTGCAAGAAGGCCGAGCTGTAGTTTACAGGCAATACTTGAGTGCTTGTACTGCTACTAAGGATCGCTACCTCCAAGCAGAAGCTAAAGCTAAGCAACGGAAGCTAGCCTTCTGGAGCCAAGCTAATCCAGTCATGCCGTGGGATTTTAGAGCAGGTAAGCGAGGCACTTCTAACGCAGCCCCCACAGTTAATTGGCTTAGCACTCCACAGCCTGCGGCTCAGACCTCTAACTGCTCTCCTGCCTACCCAGGGGTGTGCATTCCTCCTGGACCACCTGATTTAGATTGTGGTGATATTCCAGAGCGGCGTTTCCAAGTTGTAGCCCCCGACCCACATGGGTTTGATAGAGACAATGATGGGGTGGGTTGTGAAAGTTAATTTCAAAGTGTTGAGCGCGATCACGTTTGCTATCTTGGCTGGGATTGCTACCTTTTCCATGTGGGCACAGTACTTCTGGCCTGAAATGTTTGCGGAGGAACGCTGTGTTTTGCAAGCACCCAATGGTGATGTGGTGAAATCCTCTGGAGTCGCTTGCAGAGGTACTGACCTATAAAAGCGCCGCTTGAAAAATGCCGTGCAGATTGTCTCGTTGGAGGGCGAGGGGCGAAACGGAGCGAGTGGGGGAAGCAACAACTTCTGCCCCTCACCCAGTGGCATAGTAATGGCACGGCATTTTTCATCAGTCAATCCGATTCAGTAGGGGTTGACTGACCTCTACCTTGAAGGAACTTCAGGCTCTCTCGCTCATGGATAAGGGAATTGCTGTGCTTTGATCAGGCCAGCATTTTATGCTACCTTGACTTGCTCAGCCTTTACGCAATGAATCTAAGCAAGTGCAAAAGCTGTGCGCTCGTCTTGTAGTAATTTTAGAGCGCTTCCGATTGCTTCATAGAGTTGCCAGAAATAAACATGGAAGCAGATTGTGAGCAGCAAGTAATTACCTTCTTATATGCTCTGTCTCATAAATGTTTGAAGAAGCTACAGTCTACTCCAGTTACGTCGTAACATTGGCCCTCGAGTTGTTTTTAGCAAGCTAAGCGCTGCCCGATTAGCATCTATGGCTTTTCCAAAATCACGATCCTGCCCCCGAATACCAGCAGAATGAAGTTGTTGCAGTAGTTCTTCAGCTGTGACTAGAGTACTTTCATAGGTATCGATAGTATCATTAAACGAATTTTGTCTAAGATAAAGAACTTGGTTTTTCAAAGACTGTAAATAGTGCCGGAAGGCTTGTCTTTCTCCAAATCCCACGGTACTTGGTTGAGTCCCTTGAAACAGGATGTCGGCATAGTGGCTTCCAAGGGTTCCTGAAGAAGCCATTTGATTTAAAAGGCCTTGCCCCATTGCTATATCTAGGTATGAAATTTTGAACTCTGATAGTCCTTTTGCACAGTAATACCAAACTGCTTTTTGCTTAATTTCTTCAAGGTATTGAGCATTAAACTTTTCAGGTGGAAATGAGCGAACATTCATCCAAGTTCCAGAGGCTATTGCAGTTGCCGAGGCACAGCCCGAAATTAGCATTTGATGATTGCAGTATCCAACAATTACTCTTTTTCCGCTGAGCCGGAAACCTGCAATTAAGTCAATAACATTTGCTACCCAAATAGGATCTTCAACTAAATATTGACCTTTAGGATGCTCACATATTAAGTAGATACCGTTTACATTCCATAATCTAGCTGCTTCAATCAGTTCATGGATTTGATCTACATTCCTAGTTGCATCTGCACTAAGTGCTACTATTGCAATTAAATCTTTTTGATTTTCTTCTAAACTTAGAGCTTGCTGAATTACAGCATTTTGCCTTATAAGCCAATCTTCATCAATCTCTAGTGCATAGAGACCAGGCAAAATAAAATCATCACAACCAAGCTGATGATTTAAAGTATACAAGTCCATTAAGAGTGCTCTTAGACCAGCGCCTGACCAAAACTCAAAACTTGCATACTGCTTAGGAAAATACTCGTGGGACTGTAGTCTTTCATGGTCTGCGTATGGCAGATAAAATTGTGGATCTAGAAGTAGAGAACCACCTAAATTGAGAACTTTTTTTGCAAAACTTTGAAGTTGATTTGGTTTGAGGTCCCGTGGGCTAAGAATAATTGTGCCGTTGCCCCACTCTTGAATAAGTGAGCAGCAATGGTCCATCATTCCATAGCCAAACTGAAGAAAAAGTTCCATTTAGCTAATTCCTTCTGCAATACAGATCTCCTGCATCCAACTTAGTGCTTCTGCAACAGTTGAAGGACGGTGATCTGGGCGAGAACGGGTCATAGTTAAAACCAGATCGCGTAGTTGACCAGCTTGATCTGCAACTTTGGATATTGGTGGTAACGGCTGTGATTCCACTCTTCGAAGGGCCTCTGAGTAATCACGAACTTGGAAATTAAACGGATTAACTCCTTCTGCACACTCATACAGTGTCACACCAAGGGCAAAAAGATCAGCCCTTGCATCAATATTTCCCTTCCTGTTTCTAAATTGCTCTGGTGGAGCGTAGCCAGGAGTGAAGACACCAAGATAGTCTGAAGTTGCGGTAATCGATTCCATATCAAGGTGTCTAGCAAGGCCGAAGTCAAGCAGCCAAGCATCTCCAGATGGGTCTATGATAATATTTTCTGGTTTGACATCACGGTGGACAATTCGAGTACTCTCAGCATCAGCGAGTGCTTCTAAAATATGTAGACCAAGACAGAGAACCTTCTCAAGAGCGAGAGAATTTTGTTCTCTCAGTATCTGACGCAGATTTTTCCCGGACACTCGCTCTTCACGAATCCAAATTAGTTCACCGATAGGTGAATTTTTTGTTCCTAGCTCAAATATCTTGGGGACTCGTGTTGAACTTATTTCCTGTACTGCCTGCACTTCTCGGATAATACGTTCAGTCCTTACTTGGGGATGACAGAGCTTTAGGACAATATCACCATCTACGGGGTGTGTTCCTAAAAGAACAGATTTCTGGCCCCCAGCGTTCAAGTAGTCGAGTGAAGTATATTCTGAGAATTGCTGCTTTATCCAATCAAGATCGATAGTCATTTTTATGGCTAAAAGCTTGCAAAAATTTTAATATAGGGCGCTTACAATACTTAGTTTGCAAGTTTCCTGTGACCTGTATAGCAGATTTTTATATTAGGTGAAAAGCTATAGAGAAATAAGAGCTTAAAGAAAATATTCAGTCAAAGACATACAATTTTATGGTATAAGATCAAAAAATCCTTGAAATTCTATCTTAGTAAGCTTCTTAGCGGTTTTGGAGGCTATTCATAAAGTAAGTCTAAAGCCAAGCCAGCACTCAAAAGCTCTGCTTTAGGATGCAATTGAAGCTCTTCAGCCACATGCTATATCTCTCACGGCCTACTCCACTGACCTGTCGGATGCAGCATGGAATCTGCTCTCTCCTTTGATTCCACCGGGTAAACCCAGTGGTTATCCTCGCACAGTAGAGATGCGAGCCATCTGCAATGCCATCTACTATCAACTCAAAACGGGATGCCAGTGGCACTGCCCCCCGTGACTTTCCAGTTCAACCGTCTACAGCTACTACCGCAAATGGCAACGGCAAGGCGTATGGGAGGCAATGAACCAGGCTTTATGCGATTAACTTAGAGAACGGTTGGGGAAGTCGGTTCAACCGAGTGAAGTGGCAACCGATAGCCAATTGGTCAAGACCACTGAAAAAAGGACGAGGTCTAAGGGTTCGTTCGCCTTTGGTGGGGCGAAGCCCTAGGCGGCAAACGGGTAGAAGGACGCAAGCGGCACCTGTGGGTCGATAGTTCGGGTCTGCTGTAGAAGATGATGGTGACCGAGGCGAATGCCAGTAAGCGAGTAGTAGCAGCTTATGCACTGCTAAGTTTGGTGGAGGACAACCCAATGCTGCTGAGCCAAGTGCTGTGGGTAGATACAGGGTATCGAGGCGACAGTTTTGCCTTAGCTGTGTGGTTGATGATTTAGGCCAGAGTGGAGGTGATTGAGCGCCAGGGACTTGGCTTTGGGATTTTGCCCAAACGTTGGGTAGCCAAACGAACTTTTGGCTGGCTGAATTGGTATCGTCAGCTCAGTAAGGATTACGAACGATTACCTGAAATAAGTGAAGCAGCAATTTATGCGGTGATGACTCGCATCATGCTGCGACGATTGGTGTTTTAAAGCTTCACTTTATAAACAGGCTCTTATAAACCATTTGTAAACAAATCCAATACAGTGATTATGTAATGAGTTCATATTTCTTAATTTTTTGCCAATTTAGCTCTCCAAGCCCACTCATTGAATAGCCATGAAGCATAAGATTTTGGCATTCGCTCTACTTGTGCTGAGATCTCGGGTTTATCTAAACATTGATGGGGCATTAAAACTCCTACTCCCATGTTTTCTGCTTGCTGCAATAGAGTCGTTCGCCTAGGCATGTGCTGAAGCAGCAAGTAGGATTCTGAAGCGAACCAACTGTTATGAAATGCTTGCTGAAGGCCTTGCTGCCAATTACTTATTTTTGCCTCGATAGCAACTAGTTTCTTAATTGCGAAAATTTCATGTAATGGTTTAGCTCTCCAATCACCTGCTATCCATTCGATAACTTTCGCTTCATGGAGCCGCTTCAAAGAGCTTGAAACACCTTTAGGAAAGAATGTATTCAGCTGCGAAAGCGTTACTACTTCATTGGTAAATATATAGTGCAAAATACGAATGTCAGATTTAACTAACTTTGCTCGATCACGTGACCAGTTTTCTGAAATATTAGTATCAAAATAAACAATAACTATATCAGGAAAACAAGCATCTACTCGAGGCTCTAAAAAAATTACTTGCCACTCATCAGAGTATGGAGTGATCTTAGAATCAATATAATTGACAACAAGACTATGCTCCGGTCCTTTGGTTAAGCTTCGAAGAGAAGGACCTATTGATTCTAGAGAGGGATATTCACTAATTGTTTCTGATGTGATCATCCAGTATGTTCTTAGTAACTATTGATTAGAAAGTATGGTGTTACAAGTAGCTGAAACACTAAAAATACCTTAGAAAAAGGTTGGCTTTCCGAAAATATTATATACTAATTTAGCTAATCAAATCAATAGAGTAATGTGTGGAAATCACTAAGCTATACCCTATCTCAAAACTTTTATGTGTTTACTACAAAAGTAAAATGGCTAAAATCAGTTTAGACTTTAAAGCTTTGATGCCATCGTCTGTCTAAAATAATTCTTTGCCCAATTGACTTTGTTGAGATGGACGAAGATTGGCTTTACGACAATACAGGTCAGAAGCTTGATATTATTTACCGTCTATATCCTACTGAATGGATGATAGAAGATAAAGATGTGAGCTCAAACAAGCGTCTTTGGGATTACTTTGAACCTTTAGCTGCACTTAATAAAGTTCTCTTAATTAATCCAGCTAGCTCATTTACCCTCCAAAACAAAGCTTTATTAGCTTTCATCACAATGCTAGGAGAGGACTTTTTTGCGTCAAATAATTTAACTGGCTTTAGTCATTTTCTCCCTACTTTTATAGAAAGATCTCAAATTGAGGAGCCTTTCGTTGCTAAACCTACGTTTGGCAGAGAAGGTAAGGAAGTAAAGATATATAAGGATGGTAGCAAGTCAGCGTATAACCAGTCTCATGAGTATGCTGACTTAATGGATATATACCAAAAATATGTAGATTTGCCGGAAATCCAGTTAGACGGCGATAATTACACGCTGCAAATGTCTTGCTTCTTGGTCAATGGTATTCCAACAGGTGTCTCTGCCCGAATAGGAGATATGGTCATAGGCAATACATCTAAATTCCTGCCGATTGGCTATTAAAGAGTTCTTAGGAAATAGATTAGTACTGAGTTTGTGCCGACGCAGATTGAATGTTTTTTCTTGCAGCTTAGTAGCTTGCTGATCGCCCATATAATCGCTTTGCTAAGATTACAAGCATTTCCCTTGCCTCTATAACTAGCTTTTCAGGGAAGTTCTCAGTAGAGATAAAAACTGTCCCGTCGTCATCAATTACAAACTCTAACTCCTCAACATTCACCTGAAAAGGAAACCACTCCCCCTCCACCTCATAGGATCGCCTCACTTCTTCCAAGTTCAACTCGTACACTTGGCCCACTGGAGCAGCGATCAGAGCTTCTATTGAGTTTTGCAGCCCCACTTCTGTTATCTCGAATGGAGCTTGAGCTGCCTCAGCAATCCTCTTGCGCTCTCCAATTCTGTTCGTTCTTCTAGACTGTGCCAGCCTGTCTTTTAGGTGAGCAACTTCTTTACCTGGAAACTTTAGTGCAGTTTCTACCCCTCCAAGATGGGGTCTGAGGTCAAAGCGAATGTTGCGCTCAGCTAAACGCCCCTCCACTTTTTTATGGACATCTAGGGTCGCTAACGTTAAGGCATCGCCCAATCGCTGGGTGTCATTTTCTTGCGCGATCCGACGCATCTGCTCTTTGACTAACTCAGTTAAGCCAAACTCAACCGCACTACTGTACGTTTGCGATCCTCGCTCCACTGAGCTTTGAATCAGGTCTACTACGTTCTGTAGGATGAACTCTTCTTGAGACAGCAGTTTGAATCTCATAAAGCCACCTCGGTAATGTAGCAGCGGTAGTCCGTCTCACTTATCAAAGCTGTGCCGACTAAAATCCCCACCACAGGCCGAGTGTCTAGTTCAGCGCAAGCAGAAATGTAACCTGCCATCCGAACCAGCTCGTCCTCCAACACCTGTTTGATGCCCAGGGTTGAGTCAGTGGTTGCCTTCGCCTCAATCAGGTAAGTATTGCCATTCCCCTCCATGACAATATCTGGGTAGTCATGGTTAGGGCGGGCCAACTTGCGGCATCGGTAGTACCGTTGAGCTAGGAATCCGGCGATCCCTTCACCAATCCCTGCCACTGCGCTCTTGTTAGCCGTCACGCGCCGCTGTTCAGTCCTGCTGTAAAACAGGGGTGGATACCCAGGCTCTAAGAAGGCACCGCTGGAGTAGGTAAACCAGTACTGTATTTCTTCGAGGGGGCGATACACCAATTGTTCTGAGTACTTACTAACCATGCGCCTCAGCGTGTCTCTGCGAAGCTGGAAAGAACCGACTGAGGCGTAAGTAAATCGCCTATTAGCTACGAGAGTCTTAAATCGAATCTTGGAAGCATGCCGAGTAGCCGCAAGCTTAGCAATAGACTGTTCTTCCTGAGATAACTGGAGCAGGCGATGCTCCAAGGTGATTTGAATGGTCATTGGTACTGGAGAACTAGAAATCCATAGACTGTTCTCACAGTAAGTCCTGTAGCTAGCCCAGACAAACCTTCGCTATCACGGTGATAGCTCTTGTCCATTGTTGGAGGTTGGGGGGCAGAGCACTTGTCTCAATGCTGGAGGAATTTGCTCATACGACTCCCAAAGCAAGTCCATTTCTGCCAGTCGTCGTAGGTAGAGTGCTTCGGGTGGACGGTAATTCTTAGCTCTGGCAAACCAGCGATCAACGGTAGGTTCAGAGCAACCGCAGATTTGGGCCATCTGAGCATGGGTCACGCTCCACTTGGCGTAGAACTCTTGAGGTGACATGCCTAGCTGACAGCGAGTGTAGAGCTTCAGCAAAGCGATCTCTCGTTGCCCCAAGTCTCGTAGGCTCACTCCTGCCCCACCTCAAGCGTGGTATTACGCTGATCGGTAGTTAGTAGTTCTAAGTCTGCTTCCCAAGCTGTATCTGTACAAGTCCAAGCATGGGAAGGTGATTGAGGGTCAAGCCAAATTAAGTAACGCCAAGCCCAGGACTTTAAGTGTTCTGCTGGGGCATATTGCAGCCCTGTCACAGTACCAAAGTCCTGGCTTGGCAAGGGTCGCCAGCTAACACGATCCCCGATCCTCAGCCTTGGCTGGGGTATCTGATGAGGAAAACCCTCTGGCAGTAGTTGTGCCGAATAGGATCGCGCCGCAGTCATCTCTCAGTTGCAAGAAACTAATGTCAATTGTAGCCTATAAACTACATTTTGTAGCCAATCGGCTGTAGAAATTTGAGCTGGTGTCTAGCAGCATTATGCGGTGACGCATAATGAGCAAACCAACATCCGACAGCGCTTCGGTAAAGCTGTCCGGCAACGGCGGCGAGAACTAGATATGTCTCAGGAGCAGTTAGCAGAGCTAGCTGAACTCCACCGAACCTACATTTCTGATGTTGAGACAGGAAAGGTGAGTCCTTCCCTGGACAATATTGAAAAGATTGCCAAAGCTCTTGGTATTTCAATTGTTAAGCTCTTCGCCAGGTACAAAATTGAACCTGAGTTGGATAAATAACAGAAGATCTCAATACCAATTAATTATTGTTTCTAGCTACCAGTGGGGTGTAGGAACAGGGGCTAGCGGAGGGTTTATTAATAAGGCTTTTGCTTCTTTGCCATACTTTTGAAGGGCATATTGCATCTTTGACATTCCCCTTTTACCCATAAAGATGGGATTGCAAATCGTTCCTGGCAACTAGGGCATTTTGAGAGCAAGCGGAGCCGATGTTTCTTGCACCCGTTGGTCGATTGGTACTACCAACCCATGCAATGGTAAGGGGCTTCAACATAACAGGCAGCACACAAGCGAATTGGCTTCGGCTTGATAGGTTCACGTTCAGGCGGAAACATTTGAAGTAACCTATCTACTTCCACCTCTGTTAAGGTACTGATCTTCAGCAATAGATCATGATTGGAAGGGTTGAAGTAGAAATGCTGCCATCTCCACAAAACACTGCCAAGTTTTAATTTTCTACTAAGGCTGAAAGAATCAGACAGACTGACAGCTTCTTGACGGAACCAGCGGCCAAGATAATGACTAATACTTTCGCCTTCATAAGGCGGAAGATACAAGATTGAATGCTGTAGCTCCCCATCTGCCATAGTTTCTATAGATTGGCACACTGACTCTGCTTCTTCACAATCAGCACCTTTAAGTTAACCCTATCTGAGCCTAGACATGGGGACATAGTGACTTCCTAGTGCCCCAGCTATGTTCTGCAAGTTTACTTGAGCTTTTGGATGGTCAAGTTTCCATACTGCGATCTCACGCAGGATCTCATACAGTACTCTAAGCTGACCTTGAGAGCTTTCGTATAAGTATTTGACGATGCTTGGATCTTCTGCAAGATTTAAGGAGCTTGACCAACGTAACCCAGCCTTTTCCCAGCTATCAATTACAGTGGCTGTATCTGAAAGAGACAGTGAATTAAACGGATAAAACTTCAAAAATATATTGTGTATGTTAATGTATTTTTTCTTCTTACTAGAGTTGGGATCAATTAAATCGTTTAAGTAAAGTGGACCTGCCAAGATAACTGAAATTTTTAACTTCTCCGCAATTCGTATAAGCTCGTTAAACGCTGTAAAGGATAGCAAATCTGCATTGTTAACAATCAGAATTTTGACTCCATACCCCTTAAGCGTTCCCCATGTTCGCGACCGCAAGTCTCTTAAAGGTCCACAATCTAATGGATTAGAAAGAAACTCCAGGATTTTGAGAAACAAATCAGTGGCGCTACCGTGTTGTTCCATTTCAATAGAGGCGACTGGAGCAGGCACCTGTAACAGGGCAAACGCATCTTATTGAGCAAAGACTTTAGCCAGATAATCATTATCCCAGCCTGCTTTGAGGCGCTTGGCCTTCATTCCCCCCTTGGCAGTCTTCTCTTGGCTCAACA
>NZ_JAMPKN010000054.1:0-19539 GCF_039962155.1 Trichocoleus desertorum AS-A10
CAAGCTGCAATCGAGCTTATGCCAAGCGCATGGGGATTGAGCAGATGCCCAGAGATTGCAAAAGGGGAGGCTATCATTTGGAGAGAACGGGACTCAAAGGCACTCGCTTAATCATTGAGCCCTGGAAAGCGACCGTTTTATCAACGAGGTCAACGGGCTATGTCCCTGGTTCGCTCTCCTTTGTAAGCCCTTATGTCCCCCCAGCAGTTTCTTGCCTCATCTGCTTAAATACAACTGTAATACTTAGGAGCAAACCCTCAAAACTATGGGATAGAGTCTGTGGCTGAATTGATAAGCTTCAGTATCAACTGGGATGCCAATGATACTCATCCGCAAAATTGCTCAACCTGCTCAGCTACATGATGGAAGAGGCATAAGGAGAGAACATAGGCTAGGTGAGCATAGCTGTGGTGAATTTCCAAATTGCTGAGCGATCGCCTTCTAAGATGGACAAGACAGACTTGGAACCTTAAAAGCGATCAGCCCAGAACAGCCTTACAGCTCAAGTAAAAGGGGTCGAATTCAGTGCCTTTTCACAAGCTGTCATCTCTTCTGACAAAGTAGCAACGGCGAGAGAGTTTCTTAAGCTCACCCACACTTGGTAACCATTTCTCCTACAAGTAATGCACACCTGGAGTCCTTGCTCTGCTAGGGCGATCGCGATCGGGTACTGTTCGGCATCTGCCTCTACACAGGCTGCCGCATTAGTGAGGCCTGTTCGATGCTGACCACAGACGCTTATGACGGAGCAGGGGTGAGGGCAAAGCTGACCCTCCGCAAAGCCAACACGAAGGGGAAGCAGGAGACGCGGCAGATTCCCGTCAATTCGGTTCTTAAGGGATATCTGGAGATGTACCAAGCTGGGGCGAGTCAACAGTACCTCTTCCCCGGGCGGCACAGGCGCGGGCACATCAATCCCAAGCCAGCGGATGAAATTCTACGGGAGACGTTCGATCGCCTAGGGCTGGAAGGAGTTAGCACTCACAGTTTTAGATGAACCGCTCTAACCCACATGAGTAGCGCATGAATACCCCTGAGGGTGATTCAGGAGATCTCTAGGCCCTGGAGCTTACAGGCACTCCAACGATATCTGGAGGTGTCGGAGTTGGAACTAGAGGGGACGATCGCGGCTTTAAGTTTTTGCGTTGGACAGAATTGAACCTCTCTCGGTCAGAGTATGGAGCGCACATCATGCTGACTACATGGATTGTTCAAACGAATGTCGAGCTTGAATCAGCGTCCCCGATTTTGCTGCGACAGGCCTGCGCTGTGGAACAGCACCCCTTCTGCGAGACACGGTTTTGCAAACTCAGTGGAGTAGATGACTGATTTACTGAGTTTAACTCAATCCCTAGTTGCTGTATCCTGTAAATCAGGTGGAAATATCGAAGAGCTTGTGAGGACTCAGAGTTTTTCTGCCTTAACTAAATAAAGCCACTAGGCGGTATTGAAGATCAATCGCACCTGAAATATGCAGAAGGTTTCTGCTGCTCGATGGCTGAAAGCGAGCTAAGTGAGAATCTACTATATGGCCCTTCTGAACCAAGATTGTTCAGCTACAGGCAACTCCTACAAGATTCCGCTACGTCTGGTTTTAGTGATACCTTTTATCTTGCAAATTTCTGCAGCAGTGGGAGTAACTGGATGGCTCTCACTACGGAATGGGCAGAATGCAGTTAATGAGGTCGCTAGACAGTTACGGAACGAAGTTACTGCCCGGATTCAGCAGCACCTAGATACGTATTTGGAAACGCCCCATCTAGTCAATGCCATCAGTGCAGATGCTATTTCCCGCTTTTCGCTGTGGAATCCGAATGACATGAGTCGGATGAGAGGCTACTTGTTCTGGCAGTTGCAGCAGTTTCCCAATACAAGTTACATCAGTTTTGGTGGAGAACGGAAAGAATACGCCGGAGCTGGCTATCGGGATGACGGTACGCCTGTGATTGAAATTACCGATCGCTCCACTCGTTTTGTCAACACAATCATCAACGTCGATCGCCAGGGCAACCCAACAGGACGTAGGGAAACTCATCCCGATTATGACCCCCGCA
The DNA here is from genome assembly GCF_039962155.1 of Trichocoleus desertorum AS-A10. NCBI lineage: Bacteria > Bacillati > Cyanobacteriota > Cyanophyceae > Leptolyngbyales > Trichocoleusaceae > Trichocoleus > Trichocoleus desertorum. The sequence continues at coordinate 2,055 of NZ_JAMPKN010000054.1, forward strand.
TAAGACCCTGGTATATAGGGGCAAAACAGGCGAAACGTCCTCATTGGAACTCCATTTACCAGTACTACATTCAGCCCAGCTTGGGCATTTCAGCTAGTCAGCCTGTGTATGATCAGACTGGAACTTTCCGGGGAGTGGTCAGTACTGATTTATATCTCTCAAGCATTAGTCAATTTCTACAAAATTTAAGGGTGGGGCGATCGGGGAAGACCTTTATCATTGAGCGCTCAGGGCTCATCGTCGCCTCATCCACTACTGAACAGCCATTTTTGACCAAAGCGGATGGTCAGGTCAGTCGGCTCCTAGCTACCGAAAGCAGCATTCCCCTAATTCGCTTTACAGCTCAGCATTTAATCGATCGCTTCGGTAGTCTTAGGCAGATTAATCACAGTCAGCAGTTTGACTTTATGCTGCAAGGTCAAAGAGAATTTGTGCAAGTCTTGCCTCTTTACGATGAACGGGGGCTGGATTGGCTAATTGTGGTGGTGGTGCCAGAATCTGACTTCATGGCACAAATCAACGCCAACACTCGCGCCACCGTTCTGCTCTGCTTGGGTGCATTGGTGCTGGCAGTTATTGTAGGAATTGCCACATCTCGCTGGATCACAAAACCCATTTTACGGCTCAGCGCTGCCTCCCAGGCGATCGCAACGGGCCATCTTGACCAAACCGTGACGGTCAAAGGCATTAATGAGCTAGAGGCATTGGGTCAGTCTTTTAATCAGATGGCAACCCAGTTAAAGCGATCGTTTGAGGAACTAGAAACCCGTGTTGCCGAACGGACCGTTCAGCTCAAAGCCGCGAAAGAAGCGGCGGATACGGCAAACCAAGCCAAAAGCAAGTTTCTAGCCAACATGAGCCACGAGCTAAGAACGCCGCTTAACGCCATTCTCGGTTTTTCTCGGTTGTTAGCACGCAATCCAGCTTTAGCATCCGCAGCCGCAGAATTAGAAATTATCAATCACAGCGGCGAGCACTTACTAGACCTGATTAACGACGTGTTAGAGATGTCGAAGATCGAGGCAGGACAAGTAACGCTGTATGAAAATCGGTTGGACCTATATCGCCTGCTCGATACGTTAGAAGAGATGCTGCAACTACAAACTAACGCTAAGGGTTTGCAGTTGATGTTTAGCCGTACTCCTGAAGTACCTCAATACGTGCGATCAGATGAAAGAAAACTGCGGCAAATCCTGCTTAACCTATTGGGGAATGCCATTAAATTTACTCAACAAGGCAGCGTAATCCTGCGCGTCAGCGTCTTAGAGCGGGTAGAAGAAACCGCCACAGCAGACGACAAAAATGCGCCCCCCCCTTCTGATACGCCCGCCCCTTCCTCCTCCCTGACGTTACGGTTTGAGGTGGAAGACACAGGTGTGGGCATTGCTACCAACGAGCTAGGAACCTTATTTGAGGCTTTTTCGCAAACCGAATCGGGTCTGAGATCTCAAGAGGGAACAGGCTTGGGATTACCGATCAGCCGTCAATTTGTCCGCCTGCTGGGTGGAGACATTACTGTGAATAGCACCTTGGGCAGTGGCACCATATTCACCTTTGAGATCCAGGTGGGGGATGCCGAAGCCGCTGTGACATTACAGCAAGCAGTCCAACGTGTGATGGGATTGGCACCCGATCAGCCCCCCTACCGAATTTTGGTAGTAGACGATCGCTCAACCAACCGTCAGTTGCTGGTGAGAATGCTGGCTCCTCTGGGCTTTGAGGTGCGCGAGGCTGAGAATGGACAGGCGGCGATCGCGCTGTGGCAACATTGGCAACCCCATCTGATCTGGATGGATATGCGAATGCCTGTGATGGATGGATATGCAGCAACCCAATACATCAAGGCACAACCACAAGGATCAGGGACCACTATCATTGCCTTATCCGCAAGTGTGTTGGATGCAGATCGAGCCCTGATCTTGGCCGCTGGGTGTGATGACTTTGTATGCAAACCGATACAAGAAGCGGCCATTCTTAACAAGATCGCTCAGTATTTGGCGGTAAGGTATAGCTACGGAACAAGCGATGCTCCGGTAAGCATGCAGCAAGACGGCAATTACCCAAACCAGCAAAATGCTAAGGCTGAGGGTTATAGGCTAGGTGTTGAAAGCTTAACAGTCATGCCGACTGAGTGGATTGCACAGCTCTACCAAGCAGCCGATCAAGTGAATAATACCTGGTTATTCCAACTGATTGCGGAAATTCCAGCAGAGCAAGCCCTTCTAGCTGACACCTTAAGTCACTGGGTTCATAACTTCCGTTGTGATAAAATTATTGCCCTAGTGGAGGGAGCATCTTGATGGATATCCCTCCGAATCAGATCCCCAAGGGAAATATTCTGATTGTTGACGATACACCAGAAAACCTGCACCTTCTGTCATCCACTCTAACGGAGCGAGGATACCAGGTTCGAGGCGTGATTGATGGGGTGATGGCCCTGAGAGTGGTCCGCTCAGCTCCACCGGATTTGATTTTACTTGACATCCAGATGCCTAGAATCAACGGCTACGAGGTTTGTCAACAGCTCAAGGCAGCAGAGCAAACCCGCGAGATTCCGGTGATTTTCCTGAGTGTTCTGGATGAGACCTGGGACAAAGTCAAGGCATTTGAGGTAGGGGGAGCCGACTATATTACCAAGCCCTTCCAGGCAGAAGAAGTCTTGGCCCGCATTGAAAACCAGCTTGCCCTCCAGGCGGCAAAGACAGAGATCCGTAACCTCAATGCAGAGCTAGAACAACGGGTACAGCAGCGCACAGAAGAGTTAGCCGCCGCGAACCAAGAGCTAAGAATAGAAATTACCCAGCGGCAACAAGCCGAAGCAACCCTACGGCAACAAGCCGAGCAGAAAGAATTGCTGGCAGAAATCACCCAGCGGATTCGCCAGTCCTTAAACCTTGATGCCATTCTGAATACAACGGTAGTGGAAGTTCGCCAGTTGCTCCGTGTCGAGCGCGTGTTAATTTATCGGTTTGAGCCAGATTGGAGCGGAGTCGTCATCGTGGAATCTGTGATTACGCCCAATCTGTCAATTTTAGGCAGAGCAGTCAAAGATCAGTGTTTTAGCGACGGCTATGCTAGGCAGTATCGACAGGGACGAGTGCTCAACATCGCGGACATTTATGCAGCAAATTTGTCGCCGTGTCACGTTGATTTATTGGCGGCTTTGCAGATTAGAGCCAATCTCGTTGTTCCGATTGTCCAAGAGCAAACCCTATGGGGGTTGCTGAGCGTAAATCAATGCACTCAGCCTCGACCGTGGAGTCCGCTTGAAATTGACCTGCTCAAGCAACTCTCCGACCAGGTCGCGATCGCACTGCAACAGTCACACCTTTATCAACAGGTGCAGCAACTCAATGCCAATCTGGAGCAACAGGTACAGGCGCGAACTGCTCAGCTCCAGCAGGCGCGAGACTTTGATGCCCTGCTAAAGCGAATTACCGATAAAGTTCGAGACAATCTTGACGAGAGACATATTCTGCAAACCGCTGTGCAAGAGCTGGCTTTGGGTTTAGGGGTGGCTTCATGTGACACAGCACTTTATGACCTGGGACAACAAACTGCAACCACCTGCTACGAGTACACGACCCTCAGCCGCCAAAAGCAAGGGAAAACTGTGTCGATGGCAGAGTTCCCAGAGATCTACCACCACCTGCTGCACCGTCAGTGGTTTCAATCTTGCGAACCTTATTTGGAATATGGTGCATTAACGCTCCTTGCCTGTCCTATTTTTGATGATCAAGGGGTCTTGGGTGATCTGTGCCTTTCTCGGCTCCAAGCAACAGTGTTTGTTGAACATGAGATTCGCCTAGTGCAGCAGGTGGCAAATCAATGTGCGATCGCGATTCGGCAAGCACGGCTCTATGCAGCCGCTCAAAGTCAGGTAGCAGCGTTAGAGAGCTTACATCAGATGAAGGATGACTTTCTCAGCACTGTTTCGCATGAACTGCGAACGCCCGTGACTAACATAAAGATGGCGATCAAAATGCTCAAAGTCACCTTAGCGCGTTCTGAAACTGCTGCTACCGACGAGCCAGCGATCACTGACATTTCTCAGTCAGCAAATGCTACCCCGAACTCGAGAGTTACCCAGTATTTACGAATTCTCGACAGTGAATGTGAACGAGAAATTAGCTTGATCAATGATTTATTAGATCTACAGCGGCTAGAGTTTACGTCAGCGCCATTGGTCACTGAACGCATTGATCTTAAACTTTGGTTATCTGCCTTATTAGAATCGTTTCAAGAACGGGCTGATGCTCATCAGCAGTACTTGCAGATTGAAATACCTGATTCGCCACCGCAGATTGAGTCTAATCCAGATGCACTCAACCGGATTTTGGTAGAACTGCTGCACAATGCTTGTAAATATACGCCGCCAGAAGAACGGATTGTGGTGAGTGTTGCAGTCGAGCAAAATCAGCTCCAGCTACGAGTCACCAATTTTGGAGCAGAAATTCCAGCCAGTGATCTCCCACAGATCTTTGACAAGTTCTATCGAGTTGCCCATGCCGATCGCTGGAAACAGGGTGGCACTGGACTAGGGCTGGCTCTTGTGCAAAAGCTAGTGAAGCGCTTGGGGGGAGCCATCGATGTCAATAGTGCTCAGGGAGAGACAACTTTTGTAGTCTCCTTACCAATAGTTGTGTAGCTAGTTAAACACATAGCTGTACTGAACGTTATGGTTAAGAACATCTTTTCATAGGTTCAAACTGGCGAAGCCTCAGAGGGTGACAGGAAGCTTGAAGTAACTATGTAGCGGGCAATAGAGCTGCTAAGTACAAAAAAAAGATAGGCTTGCCACTTGGACACAAGACTACCCTAGAAAATGCGGTTCTGTTGCAAAAACCATTGGAGAACAAACCGTTGACCTAATCTAGACTCAATTAAGCAACCCGCTCGAAAAATTTGAGACACGAATTCTAGCTTGGCTCGCATATCACCTTTTTCAATTCCCCTTCACTTGCCTTTGCGGAGCAGGCTCACCGCTTCAATTCCGCGCAAGGCTCGTCTTACCGGGTTGAAAGATTTGAAGCCCATCATTGGCTTGGTGATTTGCTTGATATTTCGATGATCTTGCCTAACCCTATTGTTTAAGTACTTCACCTGCCATAGTTGGGTTTCAGCTGGGATCTTAGGCGGGATAAAAGGTGAAACTAGCGCGAAGAAACACTAAAGAATTCGGGCTAATTCCCGAAATCAGAGGTACTATACGAAAATTTTTTCGGGCTCATGTCCAACTTGGGAGATTGGCAGAATTGATTTGGGCTAATTAAAAGTTGAGCCGAGACAATTTCATCAACGAGCATCATTATGCTAAACGAGAGTCCAGATCAGTTATGGGTTGAGCTTGTGGGTGGAATCATCCTCGCGCGAATTCGCGGGGTGGCTACAGCCGATCTCATACAGGAGTGTCATCAGCGCATTGTGATGTTGCAGAGAGACACGGGCTGCAAACAGGTGATGTACGATGCCTTGGAGCTTGAGCGCCCGCCGATAGAAATTGTGCTCACGCAGCAGGGGTTAACCGATGCGCTCAAGCAAGCTGATGTAAAAGTCGCGATAGTTGTGCCCAATACGGGGATTGCTTACCTGGCCCGCCTGGCGTTTGGCGAAGCCAATCATCGCGTGTTCTACAATGATATTGCCGCCGCAGTATCATGGCTAGCAGTAATTGATCAATGAAGGTTGCAAGGGCAGAAAGGGCGTGATCAAAACCCTGCGATCGCTTGCTCATTCAGCATGAGTGCATCCGATTTCAGGAGTTCAACATCTCTGACTCTCAATCCATCCCGGAACATTATTAACAGCAAAGTGCGGTCACGGGCTCTATGCCGTCCCTGCTTTTGAGAAACATTGCCGAAAATAGATAATGCCGTATTTTTTGTAGTACGCCTCAAATCATTGAGAGCTCAAGCGATCGCAACTCAAATAATGCCGAAGATAGTCATTTTCGGCATTGTCGCTAGCTACTAAAGCGTTAGGTGATGCTACTACAACGCACTTTTTCAACAACTTGGCGAATTGCAGCAATGACAGATTCTGGTTGGTCGAGTTGGATGGCATGTCCACTGTTGTGCACAATTGTGTGAACACCCTGAGGTAACTCACTCGCTAGATCTCCATGTAATTCTTGCAATTTCTCAAGCACCTCTTGGGTGATGTCGAAGTCGGGCTCTCCAGACGACAAGGCGATGAGAGGAATGTCAGGAAATGAATTTGTCTTTCGTACCTGCTCAACCTGATTTATACTGGCTGAGACCGCAGCTGACTCCTGAGCAAAGGCTTTCCCAAACTGAGTTTGAGAATAGATTGCTTTAGCAAGCGGGCGCAGTGCAGGTGGGAATTTTTGGAATAAACCAGCCGCCATCGGTAAAACATCAAACGTCACGAGCAAACGCAGCAAACCTATGTGTCCCATGATTGGCAACACATGAACTAATAGCCCTTCAAGCCGTTTGTTCAATTCAACCCACTCGGCTGGGGTCTCCTCGTACATTCTCTCGTGCGCTACATCGACTAAAACCATCCCAGCCACTTCCTCTGGATAGTGATAGGCAAATAAACGACTGAATAAACCCCCTAAAGACATGCCGACTAAGACATAAGGTGGTTCAATCTCAATCTCACGCAAAAGTTGCCGCAACTCTCTAACGATTTGCTCAGCTGTGCGGGGTTCTGAACTGAAATCACTCCAGCCATAGCCTGCGCGATCGTAGGTCAAAACTCTCGTAAATTTCGCAACCTCAGGTTGTACGAGTTGCCAATCGATGTGAGTCCCTCCGGCTCCACTATCCAAAATGACGGTGGGGAGCCCTTCGCCCATCACTTGGTAGTGCCAATGATTGCCGTCGATTGCAATTAATTTTCCAGGTGGCAGAAATCTGCGGCGATCGCGTCTTGTAGCTAGTGTTTGATAAATTGCTCCGAACCCGACTACTCCTATCAACACTCCCAGAGACACCACAAGCCATAGCATTCTATTGTTCCTTCAAGCTTAAGTCCGTTTGCAATATCCCACAGATGACTTTTCAATGGTGATTCAAGCGCTCCCTTGAGCCGCATAGCGATCCAATCACCCGTCGCAGACAACCTCTCGTACTCAACCAACCAAAACGACTCATTTTCGGCAATGATGCTAGCTATGACGGCAAAAATCTACGGCGGCATCGGACTTTGCAATCGCTCAGACGAACTTCTTCTGTCCGCTGCGCTGGCTGGTTAGCCTACGCTAGCACTTAGATCTACACTCCACCTCCTGTGGAATTGAGAACTTGTCCTGTAATCCACTGAGCCTCATCGCTCACAAGCCACCCAACGAGACGCGCTGCATCTTCTGGTTGTCCCCAACGTCCTTGTGGATGAGCTATCCGAATTGATTCATACAGCTCAGCAGAGGCATAACCTGTGTCTGTTGCGCCAGGATTGACTGTATTTACAGTAATGCCCCGTGAAATTAAATGAGCTGACAAACTCAGTGTGAGTTGATGAAGTGCACCCTTGGAAGCAACATACGCTAACTCTCCAGGCATCGGGTTAAGATGCTGTCCAGAAGTAAGAAGAACCAATCGGCCTCCAGAGCGACCATCATGTTGAGCCGCAAACGCTTGCACTAATAATAACGTCCCTCGCACATTCACTTGTAAATGCTTGTCAATTTCTGCTGCGGTTAATTCTTCCAAGCTCCCCATCGTACTGTAAGCGTGATTGGCAATCAAAATATCGATATGACCAAAGGCTTGTATAGCAGCGTTCATCAGTTGTTGGGGAGCCATGCAGTCGAGCAGGTCTGCTTCAGCATGAGCAATACGCATGCCCTGTTGCTGAAGGCCTTCAATAATTGCAGAAATTCCATCTGGGTCAGCACCCCAAGGTTGACTGGCATCAAAGGGTGAAAAAGAATGAATAAATACGTCTGCACCTAGCATCGCTAGTTGTTGGGCGATCGCAAAGCCAATCCCTTTGCGCCGACTCACACCAGTCACAAGGGCAACACGACCTGTTAATCCAGCTTCGGGCAAACCATCAAATCCTCGGCACTATTCAACAGCTAGCTCTAACTTGGAAACGCAGCCAGCTAAGGTTGCCTATCACTCGCCATAGATCACCTTTGTAGCATACTGATAACTCTCAACGGTTGGTGTGTATGCGCGTTGTTCGTTGTTAGGCACCGAGGCCAGACGATGAAAGTGGGCAAACTTCCATGGCTTGAATCAAGCCATGCTTAATGGTGAAACGGTGGCCGACGTGCTCATCGGCAAGCACGGCTCCGGACAGATCGCGCACAACCTGATGCACCTCGACCCAGACCTGCCCATCCTCCTCCGGGTGAAAGGCAACCGGCTCGACGTGGGGATTGATCTCACTCCACTGCTCCGTCCAGTAAGCGCGGACTGCTTCAGGAGTACGAACAAAACCGCCTTTGAATGCCTTCGGCCAAGCCACGTCGGGAGTCATGAGGACGAGGGCGGCATCAATGTCACGCGCGTTGAAGGCTGCGTATGCTGCGCGTAGCAGTTTGATTTCTGGTACAGGTTGCTCTGGCATAAGCGGTAGGTGAAGGAGAGGGGACAGTTTCTAACTCTTTGTTGCAGCGGACAAAAGCGCAGCTTTTTGGCTGTCCACTGCAACAAAGAGTTAGAAATCGCGGGCATAGTGGAGGCCAAGTTCAGCCGCCCTCCCAATGGATACGAGGCCAAACCAGCCCAATATGCTAGCAAGTAACTTCATCGTTAGGCGGTAGCCACGGCTCTCCAAGGACGGGAAACAGCGGACGGCAAGAACGGCAATAGCAACCTTGGAAGCGATCAGGGTTCCAATCGCTGTTACTATGAAGACAACGCTCTCGGCGGTAGAGCCGCGAATGATGTAGTTCCCGCCAACCGTAAACCAAAAGAGATAGGGACCTGGGTTGAGAAGGTTTACCTTCACGGCTGTAGCGAGGGAGCTTTGTGATTCAAGCTTTCCGGTTAACGAAATGTCGTTGACGCGAAACATCCTTGCGGATAGCCAAAGCAGATAGGCTCCTCCAACCAAACTGAGAGCCGCAGCAAATAGTTTGATACTCTTGAATTGCGAGAGAAACCAAAGTGCCGCGATGATGATTGGGCCATCGGTAATCAAGGGTGCAAGGCTTGCTCGCACTCCGGCGATAAGCCCTCTCGATAAAGCTTGTTGAATTACGATGACACCGAGTGGCCCCGGTTTAAGACCCGCAGCCAATCCGAATGAGAGTGCGGAAAGGAAGAATTCGTTCATTGACAATTTCTAACGTTCCCGTTCGCCCGCTACCGATTGCCTCTGCATCCTCAACAATCGCTTCCCTCAGTGGTGTGCAACGGGATTTGTTGGGTTGTGCAATTCTACTCAAGTTCTTGTAAAGCTGCTTTCGTCCATTCATCCTGAAGCTTCGCTTGGACTTCAACACTAACAAGTTTCATATCGTCACCATTCTCGAAATTGTATACGGCTTCAGGACACGGCTGACCGTTTTCACCTACTTTATATACTTCTAACCCCAAACCCATATCGATCAGCATTCCCGAAAGTACGACTTTCCTGCTGGCTCCGTAGCACATTGGCAGGAGGTCCTGCAAAGCTAGTTTCTCTCGAACCCGCTTAAAAGCCTCAAAGCAATGCCAATCCGTTTCTTCAACCTGACCTTCAGCCACCACAACTTTATGTCGCATTTAGTGCGTCGTCTGCTATTGTCAGTTCAATCTCGACCACCTAATTCAACTTTTGCTACGAGCAACTGAGCATTAGCGTCTCTCAATCAGATTTCAGGTTGACCAACGGCTTGTTCTGAATGCGCGATCGGACCCCTCGCAACTCGTGTAGAGTAACTCAGTCATCGATGGGCTCCAAACCCGCGATGCGGTCCTTCATCGCTTGGATGACCTCCGGAGAGTGTCCCTGCCAGTTCAGGTATTCGCTCACCACCCGCAGGGGCTCCCGCGAGCGGTAGGACTTTGTCGGATTCCCCGGATACTTCTTGTCCGTCAGGTTGGGGTCATCCATAAACGAGCCGGTTGGTTCCACTAAGTAGATGCGGCCTGGACCTTGGCCCCTCGCCAGCTCCGCTCCCCAAGTGGCCGCGTCCAGCGTCTCGCTGAAGTAGACCCACTGCGATCGCCGCTCGGTGTAGTTGGAGGCATAACCAGGCTGAATCAGGTCGCCAGGCTTGAGGTCTGCCCGGGTGCCATGGTAGAAACGCCGTGAGCGGGTACTGGAGGGCGTCGATGGGGTGGCGGGATTGCTCATGGGGCTGCTAGGTCTCGCCGGATGTTCTATCGATAACGCTTCGATGCACTACAACCACCTAAACTGTTGCGATCGCTTCACCAATTCCACGTATGGCCAAAATGTCGTGTTAACTAACAACTTTCGTAAATTTTACGATCGCTTCAACCTGAGTTGCAATTAGGAATCGCTTGAACCCATGCTGGACCAAGCTTTGTGTGATTATTCTATTTATAGAGATTATGACAATCGATAGCAACGAGCAACGGGGGAGCTGAGTTTTCAGAGATTTGGCCTGGGGGCGATCGCCTCTAAGCTCAGACTTTGTAGTGAGAGATGAGTATCGGAAAAATTTAGGGTAATTTTGAAACTCTTTAGAGAAGGCCATGGGTGAGTGGGAATATAAAACGATTAAGTTCTTTGCTCAAGGAACATTCGGGGCAGGAAAGATCAACGAAATAGAACTTGAGGATGTATTGAACGAAGCGGGAGCTAGAGGCTGGGAGTTAGTGTCAATTCTTCCTGGCACACGTGCTAATGGGGAACTGTGGGATTTTGTGGCAGTACTCAAGCGGGAGGTTATTTCGTAAGCTTGCAGACCGATCGCCCGCTTGAGGTAAGATTCCCTCTCTCCGTTGAACTACCCGAAAAACCTCTAAAACCTCAACACCTTTAATCCAGCAAACCTAAGGTGTTGATCGCGGTGGTGGCACGTTCGCACCAGACAGCACTCATTGGCACAGTCTGTCATGCTAGGAGGAGAACCGACAGTAGCAATCCATCACATAGGGCACCATTTGGCACGTTCTGACACAATTTACGGATATTGTGCTGCTGCTGCACCTTATTTGACGATCGCTAATCCTCCACATAAATCAAATCTTTTGGGTCCAAATCCACTCGCTCGCCTCTGGGGTTTTTGCCGCTGACCCATAAGCGACCAGAACTCGTGAACAAAGTTTTGCTCTAGCTGGGACAGCTGATCTTTTCAGTTTGATTTTGATAGGTCAATCGGCCTAACGTAGTATGAGTAAAGATATGAAAGTCAAAATTGGCGACCCCTACACCTGTCTCACCCACGACTTCTAAAGTTAACTGTCCACTATGTCCTGAGCTTCCTTGCTCAGAAATCACATAGTTTTTGCCAGAGGTCGGAGCCACCAATTTCACGTCGCCGACTCGCGCTCGGATCGCTGGACAAGTACTGACTGATTCGACAATGCTTTTGTAGTTACCAAATTCTTGATAGGCCCATTGCTGCCGATCCTTCGCAGAAGCGATCGCGCCTGGGAAACTGCCATAATGCAGCCACAGCAGCGCCAGAGTCAGCATAAACGGCACCCAGGTTCTGAGCAATAAAACCTTTACATTGGCATGAGCACGCCTACGTTGAAATTGACAAGCAAGACGAATCCCCAGAAACGATAGCGCCATGAAAAACAACACAGTGACCCCGAAAGTAAGGGGTCACTGTGCTTGCATAAATTGCGGCAGCCTTGAAATGACTCTACCTATCAGCGGTCCCGCTATGGCACCGAGCCACGGAGAGGTGGGCTTAATTGCTGCTTCCTGTCTTAAGCTTCGCTGAACCACCAGAGCTGTTGTATAGACCCCAAGGCTAAAGAAAACAATTACTGTCCATAGCCATAACTCAAACCAGCCCGGAATGGTCATATCGCGATAGTTGACGAGATGAAAGAACACAGTCGGGAGAGCACCCACTATTGCAACGGCTAGCCCTCATAACAGGACGAATAGTGCCGCTCTACTTCTACTCATGGGGCAATTACCTTTTACTCATTGTTAGATAAGTTTGGCAATTTAGCGATCGCATTCACCCAGATGTGTAGGACCAGACTCATCGCCAGCCGCTTTACCCTGTGCTTCAAAGTGAGATTGTTGGGAAACAGGTGGCCATGGAACCATCCTGCCTAGGCAGATTCTACGTGCGGCTCAAGTAGAGTGAGGATTTTATCGCTCGAGTCCTGACTCAACGAATGACCTGAATCGTTTGGTTATCAATCACAATTGCCATCTGTTGCCCATCCTGGCTGAAGACCACCCTGGTTGGTCCGGATTTGTATTTTAGGGCTGAAGGAAACTCCCACCTCTGGTTGGTTTGAAAATTACTGATATGGTATCCAATTACATCAGACCCATAGACATAGGTTTGTCCATCCGGACTGAGTGCTAAAAGGTTAGCAGTTCGGTCGATGGAAAGCCGCGAAAACCGTTGTAACTTTCCCGTTTTAATCTGCCAATGATGAAGGTAGCTAAAGATGCCATCGTTGGCAAACGCGATTACGTCTGGCTCATTAGGACTGAAAACAATATCCACAATCGACAACAAATTACCCTCATATCTTGCTTGCAGTTTGGCTTGCAGCTTTCGGGTCTTGAGATTCCACAGATGCAGTTGAGAATTGCCGTTGGCCAGAGTGGTAAACCCTACCACAGCACTGTCTGGGCTAAATGCTAAGCGGTCAATGTAGGTAACAGGCGACCCTGTGACTTGTTGCAACGTTCCCTGCGGGACATTCCAGATGCGGACTCCCGATTGAAGTTTGTTAGAACGGCTGCTGATACTTGTGGCCAGGACGCGACTATTCGGGCTGAACTCAACCTGGCAAATAGCAGTGTCAGGGATTTGCATCTGACCTGGAGCTGGAGGAGTTTGCAGCGGATGATCTTGAATAGGTCGAGTCCACTGAGATTCCCCTGTTTTGAGATCCCAAACATTGAGTTCGATCTTACGCTTACCTTGTACCTTTGGAGCTTCACGCGACTCTAGGAGACCTGCGGCAAACTGCCCGTCAGGACTGAGAGCGATATCACAGAAGGCAAAGCCCGCTTTGGCTGGAAAGGTTGAAATTCTTTGGCCTGTCTTCAAGCTCCACAGTTCGGCAGATTGTTTAGTGGCTCCATCAGTCAATAAGGTTTCGCCGTCTGCACTAAATTCTAGTTGGGTCGCACTCGTCGGCAACGAGACGCGCAGCGTGGGACGCTCCCAAGATTTTGTCGAGTTCGGCGTTGCGCGAGGCACAGCGTTGGGAATCTGTTGTGCAAGAGCACTGGAGGCGATCGCCCAGCAGACAAGCCCTGACACCCAGGCGAGTGCAATAGTAGATTTCATCAGAAAAGCTCGGTATGCGGAAAACTGCATTGCTGAGGTACCAGGTTCTAACAGGCTTCTAGTAAGGTAATGAAACGGGACGGAGGTAGCTGGGGGAGTGACGCACAAAGCAGTTTGCCCCTGGAATATACATCCAGCGCTGGCCGGCTGAATCGGTACCAAACGTATTGATGCCCTTGAGCCGCGTCGAGAACTGCGTCCCCAACGGATAGCTCTTGACCACTCGCCCACCCGGAGTAGCACGGCAGTTCAGTGACGTAGAATCAGTGACTTTCCACAGGGGATGATTCCAGGAGTAGTCAGCACTGAGGGACCCGCTTCCCGGATCTCCGGGATAATTCCCATTCCTCGCCACAGGCAAGTTTTCGACTAAGTTCACCACGAATTTGGTGCCCACAGGCGATTCACACCGACTCCCACTTTGCGCGATCCTCCATTCAGATCTCAGTGCTACCCCACCCCCAGCCAAGCGGGTGCGATTCAACGCAATCGTGCCCTTGCAACCCGTGTCCGGTTTGCCCACAAAATCCTCAAAGGTTCCTGTGTAGGTAACGTTGTTCGCAGCTGTCTTTTGGGTCAAGATTGTGATGCCTCCGTTGACTTGCTTCCCTCCTGCAAGGGTGGTATAGCTACCACTGTTTTTAGGCAAACCCGCAAGCTCAGGACTGCCAGACTCATTGAGGTTCATGATGGTTGTCCCGTTCGTGGACCTATAATGGGCAGCTTGGGCTGGGAGAGTGGTAGCCACGAAGAACGTTATAGAAATTAGTAAGAGACGAGAAAACTTCATGCTGAATGGTGGAGGGGTTGAGCGTTGCCTTTGAATTCACTACAGGCAAGCTTGATTCCAAAGAAGCTATGCCACTTCTGTAACTGGTCTGCAACTCGAGAGATGGGGCCGCAAAAAGGATAAGAAACCTCTGACTCTGCTAACTGACACTTGCACAAAAGTTTTCTCATCGCGTTCGCCAGAAGTGGGTAAAAGCGGAAACATCATCGCTCTAAGCTGTTTCAGTCTTCACCTTTCCTGAAACCTTGGCAAAAAACAGAAGGTGTCGGCTCTAGCTACGCCCTGAGCGATCGCTCTCTCAATCTAAGCACTACAGCGATTGAGTGAGTTTGAGACTGTAGCTGAGATGGTGCTTTGAGATGAGCGGCTTTGGTGGTTTAGCAACGGCAAGTACGCTCAACAATCCATAGAGACATTCTCATCTTGCCGCAACGCTCTCATGGTTGAAAGCTGAACTGATTGGAAGGTGGCATCATCCATTTACAAAAACTGTTGATGGATTCTATGATTCACGAAAAGAACTGGTTCTGCCATGAGTCAGGATCGGAAATTGAAACTTGCTAACTCAATGAGACATCAGCGTAGAGGAAAATAACGTGTCAACAGAAGAGATTGCAGCGTTACTCACGACTTACTTTGACAACATGACAGCGATGAATCCAGAAGGCTGGTTAGGGATTTTTTCAGAAGAGGCTGTAATCCATGACCCTGTTGGAGCTCCGCCAAAGCATGTCCACCAGGATGCTCAGCATCTCTTTAAGGTGTTGGCTCACTTCTTTGAAACGATAGAACTCTCAAAAGACAACATTTTCTTTGTCAAGAATGGAGCAGCGGTCAAATGGACGATGCAGGTTGTTGCCAAAAACGGTCGTCATGCCACAGCTGAGGGAATCAGTGTCTTTGAAATCAATGATGCTGGCAAGCTTCAAACAGTGTCGTCTTACTGGGATGAAGCCGCCATGATGATGAAACTGAAGGACGACTGAATCAAGGATGCCCATGTCTGCGATCCCAGAGTCGAGCCTTACAGGGTTTACGAGATTCCTTGCGAAAGTCAGGCAAAAGGTAATACCGCAAGCTTGGCGATCGCTTTCTCTCGTAAGGCGCGAACTCTAGAGTCTGCCCCTAATACTGGGGTTAGGGTCCAAGTGCACCCCATCTCTAAAGCACTAAAATTTTGTTGTTGAGCACGTTTCGCAAGGGCTCGAAACGTTGAGTTTGTCTGGCTAGCGCATCCCCACGAGCTAACCCCTAGCCTCCGAGTCAACCTTGCAGTCGCCCATCATCCTGAATTGGATGAGTGGCAACCCAGACTTCTAACCTCACCCTTCGAGATCCTTAAAATCTGAGCATGTTTCACACGGCCCTGCTGGATTCACAGTACATCGTAGATGAGGCGAGCGTGCGGAGTGAGCACAGTTTGGATCACCCAAAGGTTTTCGCCAGGCTTCCACATCAGCTCTCAATTGAGCCTCTCTTGCAGCTACCCATGCTTTGTGATTCTGCCATCGCTCCCACGTTCTAAATACGCCCAGGGGGAAAGAGATTGCAATAGCACCAACAGCAATCGGAACCGTGATTGAACGCGGCCCGATATTGAATTGAACGCAGAAACTGGCAATCAACATGACTAGGAGAAGGTAACCATCAAAGTTAAGGCGATAGCGGCGCACAAAGGATCGAATGGCTGGCTGAATTCGCATGATTGGGAGCTTACTTCTTCCACTAAGCTACAACCTTTTTTACCCAGTAGGCCGACTCCAAATAGTTACTGCGATCGCGTTTCCTCCCCCGCTTCCATCGGGAACTCTAAGCCTATCCCTCTCAGCAACAGCATGAAACGATTCTTGGTGCCAGCAGCAGTGATTACTTTCCTGGCTGCAAATGCAGTTATCTTGTCTGATTCGTGCATTTTTTTAACAATGGCTTGCAAGAGGATGGAAGCAGACGGAAAGGCGGTTACCGAGACAGCAAATCGGGTACAGCAAGTCCACTACTTTGAGCGTGGAAAATTTATCGAGTCAATGGATGCTCTCGATATAGGTGTTAAGCCCCAGATGAACTGGTATGCCCATTCAATGCAAGTTACGCCAACATCAGCATTTTTCTATGCGGTGCCAACTGGAAAGATGGCTTCCTTTCGCAGAGGATATGTTGGGGCCGTGTTTCCGAATAAAGCAAGCAAGGACGACATAGACAACGTGCCATTAGAAATTGTTTGCGAGGCTGTGGGCCGGAAAGCAATTCTCAAAATCAAGCCCTTACTTCAGAATGGCTCTCCTACTTGCCCTGAAGGAAGCGTTCAGACGAAAAGGCCCAGGTAGATTAATGTGCCGCTTAAACTGACTCATCCTTCCAGCCACAATACTCACAATCCCAATGCACTGTTGGAGTTTTCAAACCAATGCCAGTTTCACATTGAGGGCATCGACCTGTGAACATTGGATGTGAGTCAAGTAGTGCTAGCTTCTCCAACCGTGACCACCACTGATGTGGAGTAACGATTAGCTCTCCGTTATAGTAGCTAGCCCCCTCCGGCTCCCACAGTTCTTCTGGATCGGCTGTAGGGTCACACTGAAAATCTGAACAAGCATCACCACTCACACCACTCGGATGATTCGTGCAAACTAGATGAGGATTATGAGCATAGAAAAGGCAGCGATCGCACTTTGGCAGCTTACGTCTAACGCTCGGCTCACTCATCACTCCTCAATCCTCATCCTTCACTTCCAACTGATAGATCCGGTTGGAGGGGTGCTCTGCCATCAACCGCCAGTAATAGCCATTGGGGGGTGGTTGGGCTCTTGATCCACATCGATAAAGCAGGGTTGGCTCGTCTTTTCTAATCCCATCCTTCACTGCCTTTTCTAGCTTGAGATTGGGTGCCGTATCGTTGTACCAAACAATGTGAGCGGTGCCGTAGTACCCAGCATTCAAAAGACTTGCGAACAGCCATTCCATGATGGGTTGAATTACTTCCATGGGAACGCCACACTCACTCTGCCCATAGCTGCTAATAGTAAGGGTAGGAGGATCACTGGTTGGTTGAGGTAGCAAGGGTGTGAAGAGGGAGCGAGCCAAGGTAAGGAATCGACCTGGCGGGGAGGGAGCGAGCCAAGGTAAGGAATCGACCTGGCGGGGGGACATAAGGGCTTACAAAGGAGAGCGAACCAGGGACATAGCCCGTTGACCTCGTTGATAAAACGGTCACTTTCCAGGGCTCAATTGCAATAAGGCATTGACCAAATCCGCACAGGTGTCGACAAAGTTGACCCAGCCATAGGCATACAAACCCGTATAAAAGTAGCTATGTCTAGGACGGC
>NZ_JAMPKN010000055.1:0-17631 GCF_039962155.1 Trichocoleus desertorum AS-A10
GGCAACGTCACAGGCGATGTGACTCTGTAGGGATGGAGTTACAAGCTTGTGTCAACTGATTCTGGTTCTTCAGACGAAAGCTTGCCGGTTCAGCAGGATGTGACGGGCGATCGCAACCAGGTGATTGGTCAAGCGGTTAGCAGCACGATTGTGAACGTTATGGGTGGGGGGCACATCACCATTTACCAGCCCCAGCTCGAGCGTTCCTTGAAAGCTGAGCCTGAGTCTCCCTCTACCATCGGCCCCAACCCTTACAAGGGATTGATGGCGTTTCAAGAGACCGATGGCGATCGCTTTTTCGGGCGGGAGAAGCAGATTGAGCAACTTTGGAATAAGCTGCGGGAGTTGCATGAAGAGCAGACTGCTGTGCAATTTCTTCCCATCTATGGCCCCTCAGGGTCAGGGAAGTCTTCCCTAGTACGAGCAGGGTTAATTCCAGAACTAGCAAGGCACCCGCTACCAGGATATGCTCGAGCAAGGGTGGCAGTGCTAGTGCCTGGAACGCATCCTTTAGAAGCACTAGCAACGGTTTTGGTCCGAGTCGCAACAGATGATCAAACTCCAGCTGCTAAAACTCGTGAGTTTGTTGGGGAACTCGAACAGGCAAACCAAAACAACGAGTATGACGGCTTGCGACGAATTGCTGATGTATTTCCTGACATCACCATTTCTCCGCTGATTGTGGTAGTCGATCAGCTTGAAGAGATTTACACCCTCTGCGAAGCCCAAGACGAGCGCGATGCTTTTGTAGCTAATTTGCTGTGTGCAGCAGGCGATCGCGCTCGTCGAGTATCGGTGATTGTGACGCTTCGGAGTGACTTTTTGGGAGAAACTCAGAAACATGCTGTCTTGAATCGGCTGTTTAGCGAACAGGGCTACCTCGTGCCTGCTATGAGTCCAGAGGAATTACGGCAGGCGATCGCTAAACCTGCTGAACTGGCAGAACATCCTCTGGATGCAGCTACCATCGATTTATTGGTGAAGGATGCTGAAGGACGAGAAGGAGCCTTGCCCCTGCTCCAATTTGCCTTGGAATGCATCTGGGAAGGATTGGCAGAGGGCAAGGCACCTGTCGAAACATTGAAGGCGATCAATGGAGTGGGGGGTGCCCTGGCAGGGAAAGCACAGCAGATTTATGACTCGTTGGATGATGAAAGGAAAGCGATCGCCCGTCGTCTGTTTTTGGGGTTGGTGCACCTGGGAGAGGGGACGAAGGATACCCGCCGACGTGCCTCACTCGATAGTCTCATCTCACATCAGGATCAGCCTATGAACGTAAAACAGGTCATCCATTTGTTTGCGGCTCCTGGCGTGCGACTGATTACTCTATCTACCGAAAATAATATTAAAACGGTTGAAGTCACCCATGAGGCATTGTTTGGCCACTGGAATCAACTTCGGAGTTGGCTAGAGGGAAGCCGGAGTGATCTTCGATTTCAGCGGCGATTGGATGAAGCGGCTCGGTACTGGAATGAGCAGGGGCGACCGGAGGGAAACTTGTGGCGATCGCCAGACTTAGATTCGTTACAACAATTTTTTCAAAGAGCAAGCGATGGCATGACTCTCCTACAAGTCGAATTTTTTCAAGCATCCAAACGCACCAAAAATATCCGCAAGCTACTACAAAAACTGAGCGTTGGAGGACTACTTGCTGGGCTATTTTTTCTGATCTATCAGTTGCAAGTCACACAACGTCAGAATGTGGAGCAACTGGTAATTACTTCAAAACTTCTCCTGGAGCAACGTCAACAGTTGGACGCACTAATAGAAATTGTGAGGGCTAGTAAGAAGTTTAGAACATTAATAAATAAGAAAGAAATAAAAGAGGCGTTAGTTGAAAATCTTCAGCAAGCAGTTTATGGAGTATATGAAAAAGATCATCTAAATATATTCAGAGAGCCGTCAGTCGCCTCGACGATATCATTTGATATAAACCCTGATGGAGATGCTGTTATTGGTATAAGTAACGGTGATTTGAAAATCTTAAATTATATTAGCGGAGAAGAAACTCGATTTATACCTAGAAGTCATAGTGATTCAGTAAATAGTGTTAATTTTAGCCCAGATGGTAAGACGATTGCTTCTGGTAGCAGTGACAGTACTGTAAAACTATGGAATAGGAATGGTCAGCAATTAAAAACTTTTAGCGGACACAGTGATTCAGTAAATAGTGTTAATTTTAGCCCAGATGGTAAGACGATTGCTTCTGGTAGCAGTGACAGTACTGTAAAACTATGGAATAGGAATGGTCAGCAATTAAAAACTTTTAGCGGACACAGTGATTCAGTAAATAGTGTTAATTTTAGCCCAGATGGTAAGACGATTGCTTCTGGTAGCAGTGACGGCACTATAAAACTATGGAATAGGAATGGTCAGCAATTAAAAACTTTTAGCGGACACAGTGATTCAGTAAATAGTGTTAATTTTAGCCCAGATGGTAAGACGATTGCTTCTGGTAGCAGTGACAGTACTGTAAAACTATGGAATAGGAATGGTCAGCAATTAAAAACTTTTAGCGGACATAACACTTCGATTCAAGCTAGCTCTATTCGAACTGTTAAGTTTGCTCTCTCAAATCATTATTTAGTCTTTGGAGATAATTATGGATTCATTAAGTCATGGAATTTAGCTAATTCAGAAGTTATTACTTTAGGAGTGGATAGTTCATCAATCAATAACTTGATTATCAACAAAAAAAATTCATTTTTTTCATTAAGTAATAGCGGTTTTATTAGAAAATGGAATACTTCTGAGAAAGAAGTACGTGTTCTGCCTCATTCGGGTTTGATCTGGGCTACTGATATTAGCCCAGATGGAGCTAAAGTAGCTTCTGCAGGAATAGATGGAGCTATTCAGATTTGGAATCTTCGGACTGGGAAGATCATTAATTTTATAGGCCATGCAGGCTCAATAAATACTATAAAATTTAGCTCGGATAGTAGAGCTTTGATTTCTGGAAGCGATGATAGCAGTGTAAGAATATGGGATGCAGATAATGGCTCTTTAAAAATTACCTTAAATCCCTCTGATGTTTGGGTTAGAAGTATCAGCATTGATTTAGACGGTTCTTCTAAAATTGCAGCTGGTTCAGCAGATGGGATCATTAAAACTTGGTCGAGTAAAGGAAAGCAGGAAACTGCTTTTGATACAGCTGCTACTGAACTTCTTAATGCAATAATATTTAGCCCTGGAGGAAGCAAAATTGCTTCGGGAGGAGATGATGGCGTAATTAAGCTATGGAGTCTAAAGGGACAAAAGCTCATGTCCTTTAATACTAAAGGTAAGATTAAATCTTTAAGCTTTAGCTCAGATAGTAATAAGATTGCTGTAGCTTATTCAAGTGGTTATATAAAGATATTAGATTTAACAGAAAAAAGGATTGTCAATAGTTTTAGAGCTCATAGTCAAGAAATAAATACTATTCATTTTATTGACAATGATAACTTTCTTCTTTCAGCAAGTAGTGATGGTACTTCAAAGGTTTTTAGCTTGGCAGGTGAAGAAAGATTGATAATTCAAGATATTCATCCTATACGGGATGTAAGTTTTAACCAATTTAATTCTCTGCTTGTCTTAGTAAGTGGGAAATCAGTTAAAATTCTCAAAATTAATAGAGACATGCTTCAACAAGGAACTCGGAAAGCATATGTTTGGAAGATTTCCGATCTAGATAATTTAACATTAGAAGGCTGTAATTGGTTGATAGACTATTTGAGCCTGAATAGATCTGCAAAGGACAAGAACATTTGTAGAGTTATGTGAACTGCCACATTTATGTTAAAGAATAATTAAAGTGTAGCTTTACAGTTAAACTTTTCGAGGGGCCGCCAGCTACAAAATTTTGAGAAAGTGTAAAACAGTTTAACTTTGACTATTTACGTAATATTAAATGATTTTGTTATCTTTGAACTTCTGTTTAAGAAGCGTCTATATTCATCCTTGTCGAAAGATAATCCTATATTAAAGTACTGCCTGTAAGTTAGCATATAGGCAAAATTGTCCTTGACGCTCCAGATTTGAGAACTCCAAATATTTGTTTTTTTATTATTATCGTAAAAATCATAATTAGCGCGGAAAGCAGAGTGTCCAGCTAAGTTCGTACGTTCTGTTTCAATCTTTATATTATTGGGAAACTTAGTTCTTTGCCTGATGATTAGCCTTGTGTATTCATTTAATTTAAGAGGCGGAGATAAATTTTCAATATTAATAACCAACTCACCTTTGGATGATGAAAATCGAAGTACCTTTTCAGGTTCACTTTGTGATATTTCTTCAATTGACCAATCCTTTGGATAACTGACTTCAATCCCATAAATAAGACTTTCATACTTCGAGAACCTTTCTTTAGGATAAAAAAAATAGATTAAAACGAGGATGAAAAGGAAAATTGCCCACTTTAAATATTTACTCACTGTACTGACTCTCGTGAAATTGGGAGAAATAGGTCAAACATATCAGGTACACTAACTTATGAGCAACCGTCATAAAAGTAAATTTGCATTTTTGTTTGCTGCACTGATTCTAATAGTTGTATTATTCCATAATACTCCTCAAAAAAACCTCTTATTTGGAGAAACTCTATGTGTCGAGCCAGTAAGCTCTATGCATGGAGACATAAAAAAAGTCGATAGTTTCTTGGATATTTATTTGGAAATAATGAAAAATTTATATAAGGATAAAAAATATACTTTAGGTTGGACTGATGATTTTGAATACCATGATTTAGTATCTAGCATCTCTGAGCTTAAGCTAAAACTTGAAGATTTAATTCAAGTTTTGGATAAAGATACAAATGAGGGAATGGAAATAGCTTTAGAGTCGATTAAGCTGCTTGGTGATGAGTTGGTTTATAAACAAAAACATATAAGTTTAGATCTTTGGGGGATTTTAGGAGACTTTAAATCTAAAGTATATGCTGATTCAAACTCTGGCATGCCAAAGTGTAATCTATTTGTTTCAGAAGTGATTTATAGTAGTTTTTGTCTAATACATAAGGGAAAATTAGATATATTTCAAAAAGAGTTTCCCTATGTAAATAACGTCCCATGGAAATGGTCA
Organism: Trichocoleus desertorum AS-A10; assembly: GCF_039962155.1. Lineage (NCBI taxonomy): Bacteria > Bacillati > Cyanobacteriota > Cyanophyceae > Leptolyngbyales > Trichocoleusaceae > Trichocoleus > Trichocoleus desertorum. Next base: position 5,059 of record NZ_JAMPKN010000055.1, read on the forward strand.
CCACCCTTGGCAGACGAGTGGAGTAATGTTGAGGTTGAAATAGAGCGCTTTAAGGTAAGATACAAATCTAAAAATAGACAGATAGGAGATATTTGGTCACATAAGGAGCATGTTGGAGTTTACCTTGGAGATTTTTACGGTAAGAGGTTATACATAAGCGCTCGTGAACTTGGTATTGAGATCAAGTTTATACCGAACAATGAAGAAGGTGTTTATAGATACTATGTAGCTCCGGTTAAAAAATAGAGAGCCTATGGAGCCTATGGAAGCAAGGATAAAGCACTCAAGTACTGTGTACTGTAAAGTCTTGCAAAATTTAAACCAGAATTAATTTATTAGGTTACCTAGTGTCTCTACAGAAACACTCTCGGCGAGATACGAAGAGTCTGTAAAAAATTCATTCAACGAAATAAGGGTTGAGCTCATTCTCAGGAGGCTCCGATCGCCCTTACACTTCAACAGAATAGATGACCATCACGTACTAGAGCTATCAGCAGTCAAGATTTGACTTTGTAGACTCCGAATAAATTCGCGAATCACATCCGATTGCGATCGCTGGGTTTGCTGACAGTAGCGTCTCAGCAATTCCATCTCGGCTTGCGGCAGCCGAACGTTAAGATGTTCTGGATTTCGCTTTCCTGATCTTGGCATGAGTACCCAGAGGTGAGTTACGCTATGGGCTAAGTTGACTGGTAGTTTAGACTGTCAATCTTTATTGCAACATTGCCCTCACCCATCTTAGTGCCTCTTCTCAGGTTTGATAATGGAGTAGCCTCCCTAACAAAATAGTCTCCAGCCAAGGTTGTGGAATCCAAAAGTGACCGTCCCCAGATAGACCAACAGGACTTGTTAGATGAGAGCAACGTGCCTCAGTCGGACGGTCGCGATTCTTCTCAAATAACTCAAAATGTGCGGGGCGATCGCAATCAGGCAATTGGGCAGGTGCTGGGTGGCATTGTCGTGTATGTCAGCGGGGGACAAGCTGTCTTCCAATCAGGCTCTACTGGATCGGACTCATCTGCTTCTAAGGCAACCCCATCGGATATTGGTCAGAATCCATACAAAGGCTTGATGGCATTTCAGGAGACGGATGGCGATCGCTTTTTTGGACGAGAGAAGCAGATTTCTACCCTTTGGGAAAAACTCCGCAGCCTGCATGAAACGGAATCCGCCATTCGTGTTTTACCAATTTATGGGCCATCTGGTTCCGGCAAGTCTTCTTTAGCACGGGCAGGACTAATACCAGAATTGGCACGGCATCCGATACCTGGATACGATCGGGCACGAGTTGCCGTCTTGGTGCCAGGAACCCATCCTCTAGAGTCATTAGCTACCGTTCTCGCCAGAATTGTGACTCAGGATTTGACCCCGGTTGCCAAAACTCGGGAGTTCGCGGGAGAACTGAAACGGGATAATGAAACCGGAGAATACGACGGCCTGCGGCGAATCGCGGATGTAATGCCAGATATCGCGATCGCGCCATTGATTGTGCTAATCGATCAGTTTGAAGAGGTGTACACCCTCTGTAAAGACACTGCTGAACGGGAAGCGTTTGTAGGCAATTTACTGAATGCTGCGGGCGATCGCTCTAGGCGAGTGATGGTGATTGTCACCCTCCGGAGTGACTTTTTGGGAGAAACTCACAAACATGCTGTTCTGAACCGGCTGTTTAGTGAACAGGGCTATCTGGTGCCTGCCATGAGCCTAGAGGAACTGCGACAGGCGATCGCAGAACCCGCAAAACAGGCAGGACATTCTCTCGATAATGCCACGATCGACCTGTTGATTAAAGACACCGAAGGGCGAGAAGGAGCATTGCCTTTACTCCAGTTTGCCCTGACTCGTATTTGGGACGGGTTAGCCGAGGGCAAGGAACCAGCAGCAACCCTGCAGGCGATCGGTGGTGTGGGGGGTGCCTTGGCCGGGGAAGCACAGCGGATTTATGATTCGTTGGATGATGGCGGGAAGGCAATCGTCCGCCGTATGTTTTTAGGATTGGTTCAACTGGGAGAGGGTACAAAAGATACCCGTCGCCGTGCCTTAATTGACAGTCTGGCTTCATACCAGGACCAGCCAGAGCAGGTGAAACAGGTCCTTCACTTGTTTGCTGCCCCTGGTGTTCGGCTGATTACTCTCTCTGCCGACGGTAACACCGAAACTGCTGAAGTTACCCATGAAGCATTATTTGAACACTGGCAGCAACTTCAGGCTTGGCTAGAGGGTAACCGTACCGATATTCGGTTTCAACGCCGTTTAGATGAGGCAGCCCGATATTGGGATGAGCAGGACCGCCCAGAAGGAAACCTATGGAGACCACCGGATTTGGATTTGCTGAAGCGCTACCAGCAGAGGGCAGGAATGGATATGACCCCTTTGCAAGTAGAATTCTTCCAAATTTCCAAGAAGGTAGAGGATATCCGTAAACAATTACGACAACTGCAGTTTGGAGGTTTAGTAGTAGGGCTGGTAATAACAACAGGATTAGCCATATTCTCTGTTTATCAAACGCAACAGGCAGAGCGACGACGAGTAGAACAATTGGCTTTGACTTCGGAAGCATTGGTCTCGACTCAACCTGTAAATGCTTTGATTAGTGCTATTGCATCAGTAGGACTTAGCCAATCACTCTTAGCACGTCTATCAGCTCAAACGATACCCTTTCAAGTTATAGGTAGCTTACTTAGTTCTGTTCAAGCAAATAAAGAGAGCCAGAGCTTGATACATAAAGCTGGCATTGTTTCTATTGCTTTTAGCCCTAATGGTAAGCAACTTGCTTCTGCAAATTTAGATGGCACAGTGTGGGTGTGGGACCCTTACAAAGGTCAACTAATTCGGCAACTACGTGGTCATGAGAAGGGGATGACCTCTGTTGCATTTAATTTTAATGGGGAAATAATAGTTAGTAGCAGCCTGGATAAAACGATACGGCTATGGGATACCTCGACAGGACAACAAATTGGGAAACCCCTAATGGGTCATGACAAGGAAGTGAAAGCAGTTGCTTTCAGTCCCGATGGTAAGCGGATTGTCAGCGCCAGTTTAGACAAAACGATACGGCTATGGGATGCCTCGACAGGGCAGCAAATTGGGAAACCCCTAACTGGTCATGGAGATGGCGTTATCTCAGTTGCCTTCAATCACGATGGTAAGCGGATTGTCAGTGGCAGCTACGACAAGACAATACGAGTATGGGATACCATCGCTGGCAAACTAATTGGAAAGACGTTGAAAGGACATGACGACCAAGTAATTGCAGTTGCTTTCAGTCCCGATGGTAAGCGGATTGTCAGCGCCAGTTTAGACAAAACGATACGGCTATGGGATACCTCGACAGGGCAGCAAATTGGGAAACCCCTAACCGGTCATGGAGATGGCGTTATCTCAGTTGCTTTCAATCACGATGGTAGCCAGATTGTCAGTGGCAGCTACGACAAGACAATACGAGTATGGGATACCTCTACAAGAGAATTAATTGGTCAGCCACTATACGGTCATGAAGGTGCCGTCAGAACCGTTCAATTTAGCCCAGATGGCAAGTGGATTGCCAGTGGCAGTTTAGATGAAACAGCCCGCTTATGGGATACCCCCTTACACCAAGACCTTGGGTCGGTCTTGCATGGACAAGAGCGGTTTATTTCCGTAGCCTTTAGTAGAAATGGCAAACAACTTGCTAGTGGCAGCTATGAAAAAACTATATCGTTCTGGGACATTACTACGAGCCAACAAATTGGGAAACCCTTAAGGGGGCATAAAAATGAGGTTATGTCCGTAGCCATTAGTAGAGATGATCAACGAGTTGTTAGCAGTAGTATAGACAGAACTGTGCGAATATGGGATGTTGCAAGTCATCAACAGATTGGGCAACCCCTAAGGGGACATGAAAGGACAATTCAATCCGTAGCCTTTAGCCCTGACGGTAAGAAAATCGCCAGCGGTAGCAATGACAGAACCATACGATTATGGGATGTCTCTACGGGCCAGCAGGTTGGAGAGCCATTTCGTGGACATGAAGATAACATTATGTCCATAGCCTTTGATAGGGGCGGCCAACGAATTGTTAGCGGTAGTAAAGACAGAACAATACGAATATGGGATGTTGCAAGTCATCAACAGATTGGGCAACCCCTAAGGGGACATGAAGATAACATTATGTCCGTAGCCTTTAGCCCTGACGGTAAGAAAATCGCCAGCGGTAGCAATGACAGAACAATACGATTATGGGATGTCTCTACTGGTCAGCAGATTGGAAAACCGATTAGAGGGCATGAAAATCAAGTCAGATCTATCACCTTTAGCCCTGATGGCAGACAAATTGTTAGTGCCAGCGTGGATGGAACTGTTAGGTTATGGGATGTTTTCACAGGAAAGCTGATTGGACAACCCTTACGTGGACATAAGAGTACGGTTCATTCAGTAGCTTTCAGTTCCGATGGTAAATTGATCGCTAGTGCAAGTAAAGACAAAACAATACGGTTGTGGAAGGTATCTTGGGAAGGGCTTCTTGAAATGGCATGCCAAAAATTACGCGGTCACTCCAGCCTAATCTCCCCTACAGCGGAGGTTGCCAGGGACGCTAAGCGTACCTGTGAACAGTATGTCTGGAATTAAGGAGAGGCGCGCTTTTTGAACATGAGCTGGTTAACCCAACAATTCGATCGCCTGCTACGTTGGCTGCAACATCTCTTCAAACTCAAACGTCGGTTATATCCACCTGTACCTACCAACCGGAGTCATATTCAGCAGACTAGTCAAGGCGATCGCACCCAGATGATCGCCAACCTCGAACAACACTTTTATCTGTTTTCTCAGGAAAGCTTACTCAACTTTGGTCAGTTCTTGACAATCTGGACGATCGTCGCTTGCTTAAATTGCTGTAATCCAGCATCTTCCATGAGGGCAGACCAGTCCTCAATGGCAGCGCGATCGCCAGGATTGTGATACCGCTGCAAGGCAATCTGCGCTACTACATCCTGCCAAATACCCTGTTCTGCCAAGGCTGCTAGACGATTGTTGAGTGTGGCAGTAGGCAGTTTCACCCGTTCAACCCAGCTGCTAATCACCGCGACGCTGGAATCATCAGGATCGCAGCCTACAGTGACTTGCCAGAAATACTTCTGTCCTACCTGTAAAGCAGGCGCAGAGTTGGGCAAAGAAATCCCTACAACCCCTGGCTTTCCGGTCAGCTTAAAGATGACACGATGGAGTTCCTTATTTCGAGCTTCGTTCTGTAAACTGAATTGTGCTGTTTGGGTATCTAAGGGTGGTAGGTAAACAAAGAATGTTGGCCGCTCGGAAGCGGTTTTGTCTACTGTCGTTTTGTTGCTAGCTACCTTTTCCTGACCCTGAGGCGGAGGGACTAAAGCCGCTGGCATTTGAGTGCCACAGCTACTACCAGAGCGACTAAACCCTCCACCTCGATAATGGGAAGGCCGCACGCCCACACGGAATTTAAGCCGCCGCGATCGCGTCATCAATGTCCCTGGCGTTGGTAAAGCTGTCGCTACTGGCATCAGTTCGATCGCAGCCATACTAGCTAATAACACCGATAGTGTACCTATCTTCATTCCTTGCCATAGCTGCATACAGTATCCCCTTGCTATAGAACCCATTCGATATCTGTTTAGGTGCCAATCTTCTAAGCGGCAGTCTGATAAAGCAGAGATTGGCAGTGGCACGGCTCAATTTCTGCTCAAAGTTCTTAACCAACTTTTATACCGTTCCATCCGTACATTCGAGCGTTCAATGATCCATCACATTGTCGCTACAACAAATCCCGTTTTTCCTTGGGCCACCTTTTTAAGCTTTTGTCGGTTTGGGGGTCACTTCGAATCGAATCTTGCTCATAATCTGCGGATAAGGTTGTGGGGTTGAGCCGACGTACGGGCAATAAAAGTACGAGATAGGCCTAAAACCCCTGCACCGAAAGTGCAAAGTGGTTGGGTTACCGCTACCACGAACAACGGTGGATAATGAAATTTGTCGGAAAATAGAATGAAAAATCCTTGAAGCCTTACACAGCACTACTCGAATATCATTGTTTCAATTCTTGGTGCTGTCGAACTGAAATTGATGCCTCACTCTATTCAACCACTCATCTGTGTGAGTTAAATAAGAGACCATCTAGTGTAGAATACTGCATCTTGCTTAGAAGTAACACAGGCAGCAGCTTTACCAAAGGATATGACTGATTGTTACTTAATGTTTGGGGTTATTCCCATTACAGTCTTAACCGATTATCAGTGTAAAGATAACTCTTGATATTGTAAGAAACTAGGTAACCCATCTAGATAGGAATGGCTGTGCATGAGTAGCCCCCGCAGGCACAAAAAAACCATTCTGTTTTTGGCAGCTAACCCCAAGGCTTCGACTCCACTCCGGCTAGGAGAAGAAGTCAATGAGATTGATGAGGGGTTGCAGCGCTCCAAGCAGCGCAACAAGTTTCAATTGGAACAAAAGTGGGCAGTCACTCCGCGTGAAATGCGACGAGCTGTGTTGGAATTGGAACCACAGATTGTGCATTTTTCTGGGCATGGAGTTGGGGAAGGCGGTTTAGCCCTAGAGGATGAGTTAGGCCAAGTCAAATTGGTCAGTGCTAAGGCTTTAGCAAGTTTGTTTGATTTGTTTAAGGAGCAGGTCGAGTGCGTTGTCCTTAATGCTTGCTATTCCGAATTGCAGGCCAAGGCGATCGCCCGTCATATTCCCTACGTGATTGGCATGAGCCAGGAAGTGGGGGATCAGGCAGCCCGAGAATTTGCTGTCGGGTTTTATGATGCCTTAGCGAGTGGGAGATCGATTGAGTTTGCCTATGACTATGGCTGCACCAGCATTAGCATGGAGGGCATTCCAGAGGAACTGACTCCTGTCCTCAAGAAGCAATCAGAGATACTCGCTGAACCTGAACCCCTTCAAGAAGTGAATGAGGGTAGTGAAGCATCTCCTCTAGTAGCTTTAGCAGCCTCGCGATCGCTACAGATGCTTCCGAGTGCTTTCTTGGAGACCCCAGAGGGTTCTGTTAGCCTGGAGTCGCCTTTTTATGTCGAGCGTCCACCGATTGAATCCAGTTGCTATCAAGAAATCCTCAAGCCAGGGGCTTTAATTCGGGTCAAGGCACCTCGGCAGATGGGTAAATCGTCTTTAATGCAGCGGATTTTGTATCAAGCAGAGCAGCAGGGACATCGAGTGGTTTATCTGAACTTGCAATCAGTAGATAGTGAGTTCCTGAATAATATCGACCAGTTTCTGCAATGGTTCTGCGCTAGCGTGGCAAATGAGCTAAACCTAGACGATCGCCTCAGCGAGCTGTGGAAAGGAGTGTTGGGTAGCAAAAACAAATGCACCAACTACTTCCAGCGCTATCTGTTCGCAACCCTGAATGAACCTTTGACGTTGGGGCTTGATGAGGTAGATCAAGTCTTTCAGCACTTGGAGGTGGCTCAAGACTTTTTTGGGTTACTACGCTTCTGGCATGAGAAAAGTAAGAATGATGCCACTTGGCAGAAATTCCGTTTGGCGATTGCTCATTCCAGGGAGGTGTACATTCCTCTGAACATCAATCAATCACCGTTCAATGTTGGATTACCCATTGAGTTACCGGAGTTGAACCAGACTCAGGTGAGCGACTTAGTGCAGCGGCATGGCCTTGGTTGGTCTAGCTCCGAAATTGATCAACTTAGGAGCATGGTGGATGGGCACCCTTATTTAGTTCGCAGAGCGCTGTATGAGATTGCGAAGGGCAATCTAACGCTGGAGAAATTCCTAGCGATCGCACCGACGGAGGAAGGGATTTACAGCGACCATCTGCGACGGCATCTAGAAAACTTGCGGAATGACCCGCAGTTGGAGGCAGCGATGAAACAAGTTGTTATGGCCGAGGGACCCGTGCGGATAGAGTCGAGTCTAGGCTTTAAGCTGCACAGTATGGGATTGGTGGAGCGGCAGGGTAATGATGTCTTGCCGCTATGTAACCTCTACCAGATTTACTTCCGCGATCGCTTGGGAGTAGGCTAATGAACCCGATTCTGCCCAGTCGCAGTGACTATCAAGTGGGGGGAAGCTTACCGCTTGATGCGGCAAACTATGTTACTCGGCAAGCCGACCAAGAGTTTTATGAAGGATTGAAGGCAGGCGAGTTTTGTTATGTCTTGAACTCGCGCCAGATGGGTAAGTCTAGCTTGCGAGTGCGGGCAATGCAGCGATTGAAGCAAGCAGGATTTGCCTGTGCTGCGATTGACATCACTTCAATCGGAGCTGCGGACACAACAGTAGAACAATGGTACGCCGGACTCATTGATTACTTAATCACTGACTTAAACCTATACGCTCAGTTCGATCTCAATGACTGGTGGCAGCAGCAAGAGTTACTCTCTCCAGTGCAACGTTTCAGCAAGTTTATCGGTGAAGTCTTGCTCGTGCTTGTGCCCCAAAGCATTGTGGTGTTCGTGGATGAGATTGATAGTGTATTGACACTGCCATTCAGTCAAGATGATTTTTTTGCGGTCACCCGGGACTGCTACAACCGCCGAGCTGATCAGCCTGCTTACAATCGCCTCACCTTTGCTTTGATTGGGGTGGCAACGCCCTCAGACTTAATCCAAGACCGCCGCCGAACACCGTTCAACATCGGTCGGGCTATTGAGCTAACGGGGTTTCAACTCACCGAAGCCCAACCCCTACAACTCGGATTAGTCGAACGCACCACTAATGCCCAGGCAGTGCTCCAAGCTATCCTGGCTTGGACTGGAGGACAGCCATTTTTGACCCAAAAGCTATGTAAGCTAGCGCGACAGGTGGAGACAGAAATCCCAGTGGGTAGCGAAGCCGAGTGGGTGGCAGAGTTGGTGCGCTCTAAGGTGATCGACAACTGGGAAGCTCAAGATCAGCCAGAGCATTTACGCACCATTCGCGATCGCCTCCTCTACAGTGGGAGCCAAAATACTGGACGCTTGTTGGGGCTATATCAGCAGATTTTGCAGCAGGAAGGGCTAGCGGCGGATGACAGTCTCGAGCAGATGAAACTGCGGTTGACAGGTTTGGTGGTGAAGCAACAAGGCCAGCTACAGGTCTATAACCAAATCTATGCCACTGTGTTTAATACCACCTGGCTAGAAGAAGTGTTGGCTGAGTTGCGTCCTTATGCCGAGTCGATTACGGCTTGGGAGAGGTCAGGACGGCAGGATGAGTCACGATTGCTGCAAGGGGAGGCGCTGCGGGAAGCCCAAGTGTGGGCAGTCGGCAAAAGCTTGAGTGATTTAGACTACCAGTTTCTCAGAACCAGCGAGGATTTGAGTAAGCGAGCTATCCAAGCGGCCCTAGAGGCAGAACGGCAGGCTAATCAACTGTTGACTCAGGCAAGCGAAGAAGCCCAACAAACTCTGCAAGCAGCCCTAGAAGCAGAACAGGGAGCCAAGCACACAGCTCAGAAAACCCTAGTAAAAGCTAGCCGCCGAGCTGTCTTTGTCAGTAGCCTAGGAGCATCTGCGATGGTAGTCTCGCTGATTGTGGCTTTTCTGGCAAGTATGAACACCAGTCAGGCTAATAACAAGGCCAAACGCGCCACGGACCAAGTACAGCAGGTCACTCAACAAGCGACGCAAGCGGAACAAAGAGCGAAGCAAGCCAAACAACAGGAAGCAGCAGCAAAGCAATCTATTGAATTCGCTAAACAAGAGCGAGATATAGCTAAACGGGAAGGTGCTACAGCTAAACAAGAAGTAGCGATGGCCAAACAAGAGCAGGTGGAAGCCCAACATGAACGGCAAGCTGTCAATATAGCTAGAAACCAAGCTTTGAAGCAACTCAATGATGCTAAACAAAGGCTAGAAGCAGCGAACACAGAGGCTAAAGCGGTAAGTCAACGTCTAGAGCGCGTGAATGCCAGTAAACAACAGGCCCAAGCAGCAGCAGCCAAAGCTGTAGCACAACAGCGAAAAGCCCAAGACAAGACTATCGCCGCTGAGGCCACCCTAGCAGCTACGGATGTGCGGCTGGTGGTTGCTTCCTCAAGAGAAGAGGTTTTGGCTGGCAAACTGTTTGCAGGATTGCTGAAAGCTTTAGAGGCGGCTCAGCAGTTTAAACAGTTATCCAAGACGTTGCAAGATGATAAGACTCAGTCTCAAGTCATGGCTGCCTTGCAAGGTGTATATGGTGTGAGTGAACGTAACTCTTTAGAAGGTCATGAGTCTGCGGCCTGGAGTGTGAGTTTCAGCCCAGATGGCAAGACAGTTGCTTCGGCGAGTGCTGACAGTACGATCAAGTTGTGGGATGTAGCGACTGGCAAAGTACTAAACACGCTTAAAGGTCATGAGCTTGGGATCTTGAGCGTGAGTTTCAGCCCGAATGGTAAGACAATTGCTTCAGCGAGTAGAGATGACACAATCAGGTTGTGGGATACTGCTAGTGGTCAAGTACTAAGCACGCTCAAAGAGCATAAGGATGACGTCTGGGGCGTAAGTTTCAGCCCGGATGGCAAAACAGTTGCTTCGGCGAGTGTAGATAGAACAGTCAAGCTGTGGGATGTAGCGACTGGCAAAGTACTGAACACGCTCGAAGGTCATGAGGCTCCGATCTGGAGCGCGAGTTTCAGTCCGGATGGCAAGACAATTGCTTCGACGAGTGCTGACGGTACGATTAAGCTGTGGGATGTAGCGACTGGCAAAATACTAAACACGCTTGGAGGTCATAAGTCTAAGGTTCTGAGTGTGAGTTTCAGTCCGGATGGCAAGACAATTGCTTCGACGAGTGCTGACGGTACGATCAAGCTGTGGGATGTAGCGACTGGCAAAATACTAAACACGCTCGAAGGTCATGAGGCTGAGGCCTGGAGTGTGAGTTTTAGCCCAGATGGCAAGACAATTGCTTCGGCGAGTACTGACGGTACGATCAAGCTGTGGGATGTAGCGACTGGCAAAGTACTAAACACGCTCAAAGGTCATGAGGCTGCGATCTGGAGTGTGAGTTTCAGCCCAGATGGCAAGACAATTGCTTCGGCGAGTGACGACAACGCGATTAAGTTATGGGACGTGCTAAGTGGTCAAGCACGAAACACGCTCGAAGGTCATGAGTCTAGGGTTAAAAATGTGAATTTCAGCCCAGATGGCAAGACGATTGCTTCCGCGAGTAGAGATAGTACGGTTAAGTTGTGGGATGTAGCAAGTGGTCAAGCACGAAACACGCTTAAAGGTCATGAATCTGGGGTTTTGAGCGTGAGTTTCAGTCCAGATGGCAAGACAATTGCCTCGGCGGGTGGAGACAGTACGATTAAGTTGTGGGATGCAGCAAGTGGTCAAGCACGAAACACGCTTAAAGGTCATGAATCTGGGGTTTTGAGCGTGAGTTTCAGTCCAGATGGCAAGACAATTGCCTCGGCGGGTGGAGACAGTACGATTAAGTTGTGGGATGCAGCAAGTGGTCAAGCACGAAACACGCTTAAAGGTCATGAAGCTGTGGTCTCCAGTGTAGGCTTCAGTCCGGATGGCAAGGTAATTGCCTCGGCGAGTGCTGATGGTACGGTTAAGTTATGGGATGTAGCAAGTGGTCAAGCACGAAACACGCTCAAAGGTTATGGGTCTGGAGTCAGAAGTGTGAGTTTCAGTCCAGATGGCAAGGTAATTGCCTCGGCCAGTAAAGACAGCACGATCAAGCTGTGGGATGTCGTGAGTGGTCAAGTACTAAACACGCTCAAAGGGCATAGGTTAGGGGTTCTAAGCATAAGTTTTAGTCCAGATGGTAAGACAATTGCCTCGGCGAGTGACGACAACACAATCAAGCTGTGGGATGTAGCGAGTGGTCAAGCACTAAATACGCTAAAAGGTCATGAGGCTGCAGTCTTAAGTGTAAGTTTTAGTCCAGATGGTAAGACAATTGCCTCGGCGAGTGACGACAACACAATCAAGCTGTGGTCCTGGGATGTTGATCAACTCATAGCAATGAATTGCAACTGGATTCAGGCTTACCTCATCACTCATCCAGAAAATGCCTATCTCTGTAAAAGCGATCCTGTTCAGAATTACCAAGGAGCACCGCCCTAATGGCGCATCTTACCCCACTCACATGGAAAGACGGCACGACTCTCTATATCGAAGCTACTGAGCAAAATAGCTTTCCTACTAGCTCTCTTACCAGCTAGGACGATAATCCTAAGTAGACCTTCTTTCCAGTTACTTCTCCTTTATCTGGAGATCAGAGATTTTAAGCTGTCGAAAATACTATCCGCTCTGATACGGCCTACACCCTAAGAGCTTTTAAGAATATCGCGATCGCCGAAGTCAGCGAAGTTATAGCTATTGCCAGTCTGGTTAGGACGTAGACTGGCAATAGGAGTGATTGGTCCCCCAGGATGGCAAAAGCTTATAGTTACGACTTCCGTCAGAAGGTGATGCACGCCATTGAGTTAGACGGACTGAAGAGAGGTGAAGCCAGCGAGTTATTCAACATCAGTCGCAATACGATCAATCTCTAGTTCCAGAGGAAAGCCGAAACCGGAGACGTTCAGCTCAAGCCGAGAGCAACTCCTAGTCCCAGGCAGAAGATCACCGATTGGGAGAAGTTTCGTGCTTTTGCTAAGGAGCCTGAGGA
>NZ_JAMPKN010000056.1:0-17594 GCF_039962155.1 Trichocoleus desertorum AS-A10
TCTCGATTAGTGCGCAAAAGCTTATCCTTTTCCAAGTCACTGGAGAATCACATTAGTGCGATTTGGTACTTCATCCATCACTACAATGCATCATTACCTGTGTAGCACTACCAGTTTCTGAATTACCCAATGCATTTTGGGTAAGAGAATTATTGGAGAGCCGAAAGTTGAGACAACAAAAATACGTAAACTGGGATAGTCATGAGGCCTGTCCCCAAGGCTCTAGAACTCACCGAACTGGTCTTGGTATTCTGGGTTACCGTCCATCCAACCAAAGGCGAATTGTTTTCGAGGACTATAATTCTGAATTTTTTTGGTTTTGGGATCAGCAGGTAGCTCCTTAACTACGGCTACATATCCTTCCAGATATGTTTCATCGTTATACTCTGGCAGTCTGCCAAAAGCAGCAGCAATTTTGCCTTCTAGGAAATGTTCATATAAAGCTTCCTGAGTGCGTTCGTTACGTTCATCCACTAGGCAATCGTCAATAAAAGCCATAATTAAATTGCTCCGTTGTGAGTCGGATACCCGCTTTGGTTGGCGTTAGGCGGGTGCCTTTGATTGGTAGAAATAAGAAATTTTATCGGTGGCGCTACGCTCTAGACTTCAGACTTCGGCACCCTTGCCCTGTCGGCAGCCTTCATGGTGCTCCATTTCCTATCCCTCACATTTCTATAATAACCTGGCTAATGTAGAAATAACTAGTTTATCAAGAGCATTAATACAACTTAAAAAACCCATAACTTAGTAAGGATGGGTTTTAGGGATTGCTGGACTAGATTTTATTGGTCGATTGGTTCATATAGCTCTTGCTTACGGCTTACGATCAGTTCGCCTCTGCCGATCTGCTCAACTAGTTCAGAAGCTGATATTCCTAAACCCTGAGCCACTTCCTTAAATCCTTCCCATCCGTCTGTCGTAGCTCGAACAAACCGATCTTTCTTCGGTTCTCCATGTAGAGGTTGTCTCCCCTCTCGGTTAAGGTTCTTCTGGGATTTGGGATTGTGTCCACGGGAATAGCTATTGTCTGGGGGGGTGTTATCAATCACGGAAAAAAGTATCTCAGTAGTCCTGCAACTTTAAGCCCAAGCAGCCAGGTATTGATGGCTCCTCTAGATTCGAAAGGTTGATCGTGTTGTATTAGTTCAACACTAGCCTACCTACTGTCGGTAAAGTGATAACGAGACAAGTGAGCATGTGACAAATGAATTATTAGCTGCCCAATCTTCGTTACATTTCAATTTCAACCCTGGCGATCGCTCCTTAGGGCACGCTGAGACAGAAAAGATTGGAAAACGTAATTTTAGTGCAATCTGCCCATCTCCTACCCGATTTCTGATTTACCCAAAGCGGATTAAGTAAACTTCAAAGAATTTTACCCAATGCGCTTTGGGTAAAATCAGTAAGTACATTTTTCAGCAGTATGATAAAAACACTCAAGCATGAAGCGTATGCAAACCCCACAGATTATTGCTTTTGTGAATCAGAAAGGTGGTGTGGGCAAATCAACGGGTGCTGTCCATGCCGCCGATCGCTTTGCTCGCAAGGGGAAATCAGTCATTCTAGTTGATGCTGATGCCCAACAAAGTAGCTCTCAATGGATAGCGGAACTAAAGGAAACTTCCCCCAACCTTAAGCTGTCGTCACTGGCGATTATTAATCCGGAAGATTTGTTTGATAAGCTGCATAGGCTAACCCAGGAATGTGATCTGGTGGTTGTTGATGGCCCAGCGAAGTCGAATGAGATTACTAAAGCAATCCTAGCAAGGTGTCATCTGGCGCTAATTCCTTGTCGGGAGTCGATCGTGGAGCTAAGAAGCTCTGGAGATATCTTAAGATTAATTCGGCAAGTCCGAGAGTTAAGGGGAGATCTGCCAAAAGCGGCTATCTATATGACTCAAGTTAAGAGTAATACTGTTCTTCTCAAAGAAGCTCAAGAGGCACTTAAAGATGAACCTGATATTCCTTTGATGAAAACGATCATTTATGATCGCCAGGTTTTCAAGGATGCCCCTGGACAGGCAAACACTGTTTTTGGAATGACAGGCAAGCCAGCTAAAGATGCCGCGAAATTGTACGAATCGTTGTTTACAGAAGCACTAAAGATTTTCAATGGTAAGTAAAGGTAGGAGAACGCTAAAGCAAGCGTATAAAGAGAACCCTTCTCCAGGGCTAGAGAGCTTTGTTTTTGGAGATAATACAGATACTTCAACTCCGCCATCGCAAAGTCAACCACTTCATGATTCTGAAGCAGCAGAGTTTGGCAGCGAAATTATTGTTCCCATTGCCAAAATTCACAAGACATTTTCCTTCACTCCCGATCGCAAGCCTGTTCGCTACTACTACGACCAAAATGAATTAAAGGAATGGGCAGAGACAGACCTCAAACCCAATGGGGTACGTACTGCTCTATGGACTCGCCCAATACCTAATAAGCCTAGTGAGTACGAACTAGTTGCAGGACTGCGGCGATTAACAGGTTGTGAATTGGTTGGAATTACAGATATTCCTATCAAAGTTTTTAATTGGAACAATGACGAAGCATACGCTGCTGCATTTGATGAAAATGATAGGCGACGCGACTTCTCCAAATTAGAAGAACTAGACATCACTCTAAATCTTCTCTCAAAGAAACTGGGCATGGAGCGAGAAGAGGTAATTTCGCTCCTCTATAAGATGGACAACCAGGCTAAAGGAAAAATTACCCAAAATGCGTTGGGTAATGAAAATGCAGTAATCGTTGAAGAGTTTTTTACAGCTCGTGGCTTGCTAACTTGGCAGTCATTTGTCGCCACAAGACTACCTTTGCTCAAAAAACCGTCTGAAATTCTACAGGCTATTCGATCTTCGCGGATTGACTATACGAAGGCAATCGAAATAGCTAAACTGAAAAATTCTGAAGATCGAATAGTGTTACTAGAAAAAGCTATCAACCAGCGATTATCTCTCAACGAAGTCAAACAACAAGTTAAGGCCTTACTTACTCCAACAGAAGAAGCTGTAGAAAATTTCAATACGGACCTAAAAGCGCGGTTTAAGACTGCATTGCGTCAGATGGACAAGGCGAAAGTCTGGACAGATGTAGAGAAAGTAGCCAAGCTTAAAAAGCTTTTAGAGCAGATAGAGCAATTGGCAATTTGACTAAAGTGGGACTAGTCTTCTAGCGAATGATGAATAGAATCAGTTGCAGTGAGAGGACTTCAGCTTATGCACTGCCTAGATTATCAAAACCAGCAGGTTGTTAAAAACGGCAAGCTGACACTACAAGACGGCACCTCTGTTCAAAAATATCTGTGTAAGACCTGTCGTAAGCAATTTAACGCTCGCACCGAAGGAATGGGCGTGCGAGCTACGGGATGCTCCTCTGGCAAATTCCACTCTACTATCATTCGCTGGGACAATGGTTGAGCCCAACAGACAAGCCAATGGTCTCCCCTCAAAATCAAGCGCAGGCTTTAGGAAGGATAGAGTTGTGTGAGGTTCCTCCGACCAGGCAGCAGAGCTCAGAAAGCTAATGCTCGCAAAACCGATTCTATAATAACGACTGTTACATGGGCTGTAACAGCGCTATGGCCGGGAGCCAGACAATATCAAAGGCCGATTGTCGGTTTGTCATCCATTGAGGAGTTCAGCTGATATGGAGCAGGAAAACATGATTGTCCGTCCAGCTCAATGGAGCGATAAAACTGTGGTGTTGAACTTCTGTCAGCACACTTGGCCAGATACAGAAGACTATATCGCGGCTGTGTGGGATCAGTGGATGACAGATTCTTCTGGGCAGATCCTAGTAGCCACGTTGAAAGGCCAGCCAGTTGCCATGACGCGAGTGGTGCAACTGGCAAAACACGAAGGATGGTGGGAGGCCTTACGGGTCGATCCACAGTATCGGGGGCGAGGTCTGGTTCGTCTCTTGGACCCTGAGATCGATCGCTACTTCGAGACTAGGGACATTACCACTGTTCGCTGCTGTGTTGCCACCTGGAACAGGGCTATGCCAGACACTGTCCAGCGACGGGGATATCAACCTGTTGCCTGCTATCTTAAGTATTCTGCAGCGGCGATCGCGGCACCGATGGAGCAACTCAGCCCAATGTACGAAAGTGATTTCGAAGCGGTTTGGCAATGGCTCCAGCAAAGTCATGAATCGTCGCCGCTTTTTGTCTGTCGAGGTGCCAAATGGCAAACGCTCACGCTTGAGCAGTTGCACAAGCGATTAGGCAGTGGGAAAGTTTGGGGGTATTGGCAGAGCCATCAGTTACAGGGCCTGCTAATTCAAAGTCCCTTGGAGAGTGCTGATTCAACCTTATGGGTCGGGTTCATCGGAGGCCCTGTTGATGATCTTCCTGTTGTGTTGAGACAGATGCAGTATTTGGCACACCACCTCCAATACTCCAAAGTCAGCGGTTTCTTTCCTAAGACCAACCCCTTGCTCACGGCGCTAGAGCAAGCAGGCTATGGCGCTGTTGCAGGAGGTGAATTTTGGGTCTATGAGAAGCAGTTCTGATCTCATTTAGCTAAGCTCCAAGGCAATGGCTATCAAGATTCGTCCCAGGCTCCAACATATAGCGTCAACGAAGCATTTCATCCCTACTCATTGGAAGTCGGTATCCACTCCGACACCTGTTGATCATGCTTCAACCGCAATCGCTTTCATAAATTTGCTGCTGTGCTGCAGCAGGGCCATGCCGTCGTAGGGTAATCGCCAATGGCCCACCGAGCTTTAGCAGCGTGATAACTTTGCGAAAAGCTCGCGATCGCTCAGTCGGCGGAACATGCATCCAGACAGCACTTAAAAGAATGAAATCAAATGCCAAACCCAAGCGGTGGAGATTTTGCAAACTTGGGGGGCAATCATCCATGGCAGAAAGTGCCGCCACTTAAACAGAGCAGGAGTAGACATCACAGGGTAAGAAGGGAAGTTTGAGTCCGCTTACTTTACCATTGACTGGTTTTTTGCGACACAACCCACCGTCTTGTCCCGACTACCACTGACTATCATGTTGCCATCCGGACTGAAGGCCGCAGAAATGACCGCATCCTCATGTTGGAGTTGAGACTGTTCTTGGCTAAGCTGAACGGATTCCAAGACTGATGAATGCACTGAAACTGGTAAAAGATAATAGAGAAACTGAACCAGAGGAGCTTGGCTCAGTCCGACTGCTGCTATTGCATTAATGGCTCCCTCTACGGGTTGCGTTGGTAGCAGTACTTTAGAAGTAGCTGCCAATTGTTCTACCCGTTGCCGTTGTGCCTGTTGCAACTGGTAGGCGGCAAAGACAGCTAATCCAACCGCCACAATTAGAAGTGCACCTAAACTCCAAAGTGCCCGTCTTTGAAATTCGATTGCCTTTTTCTGAGCTTGAATTGCTTGTTCTTTAAACACCTGATCTGCTCGCTCTTTCTGCCCCCGGTTTTCCTCCGCCTGCTTAGATGCCCCAAAAAATGCTATTTGTAATGGCGTCATGTCATCGCCCGATCGTTGCTGATACTGCTTCAACAAATCTAGATCTGGCGATCGCCACAGATTTCCTTCTGGTCGCCCCTGCTCATCCCAGTAACGTACCGCTTCATCCAAGCGACGTTGAAACCGAATATCACTGCGGCTACCCTCTACCCAGGTCTGAAGCTGCTGCCAGTGATCGAAGAGCGCTTCATGGCTCACTTCTGCGGTTTCTGTATTGCCCGCAGCAGCCAGGGTAATCAGGCGGGCACCTGGAGCAGAGAACAATTGAATCACCCGTTTCACCTGCTCCGGCTGATTTTGATACGATACTAAACTGTCAAAGCGCACCCGACGACGAGTATCTTTCGTACCTTCTCCCAATTGCACTAACCCTAGAAATACGCGACGGGCGATCTCCTGTTCTTCATCATTCAACCGCTGATAAATCCGCTGTGCCTCTCCCGCCAGGGCACCCCCCACTCCACCGATCGCCTTCAAGGTTTCAGCAGGTTGATTGCCCTCTGCTAGTCCTTCCCAGATGCGTTCTAGGGCAAACTGCAGCAAGGGTAAAGCTCCCTCTCGTCCTTCAGTGTCTTTGATCAACAAGTCAGTAGTTGCCATGTCTAGCGGATAACCTGCAAGTTCAGCAGGTTTGGCGATCGCTTGCCGTAACTCCGCTTCGTTCATCGCTCGCACCAAGAACCCCTGCTCGGCAAACAGGGCATTCAACTCCGGATGCTTCTGAGTCTCTTCCAAAAAGTCACTGCGCAACGTAACAATGACAGACACTCGTTTAGAACGCTCTGATGCTGCACACATCAGGTTTCCGATAAAGCGATCGCGCTCCATTGGGTCAGTGCAGAGGGTATACACCTCCTCAAATTGATCCACCAGCACAATCAGCGGTGAGAGGGCAATATCTGGCAGGACATCCGCAATCCGCCGCAGTCCGTCATACTCGCTGTTTTGGTTTGCCTGTTCGAGTTCCCCAGCAAACTCACGAGTTTTAGCAACGGGGGTTTGATCATCCGTTGCGACTCGGGCCAAAACCGTTGCTAGTGCTTCTAAAGGATGCGTTCCAGGCACTAGCACTGCCACCCTTGCCCGAGCGTATCCTGGTAGCGGGTGCCTTGCTAGTTCTGGAATTAGCCCTGCTCGTACTCGGGAAGACTTCCCTGACCCTGAGGGGCCATAGATGGGAAGAAATTGCACAGCAGTCTGCTCTTCATGCAACTCCCGCAGCTTATTCCAAAGTTGCTCAATTTGCTTCTCTCGCCCAAAGAAGCGATCGCCATCGGTCTCCTGAAACGCCATCAATCCCTTGTAAGGGTTGGGGCCGATGGTAGAGGAAGGCTCAGACTCAGCTTTTAAGGAACGCTCGAGCTGGGACTGGTAGATGGTGATCTGCCCGCCACCCGTGACGTTCACAATCGTGCTGCTGACCGCTTGACCAATGATTTGGTTGCGATCTCCCGTCACATCCTGCTGAACCGGCAAGCTTTCGTCTGAAGAACCAGAATCAGTTGACACAAGCCTGTAACTCCATCACTACAGAGTCACATCGCCTTTGACGTTGCCAAATACCGTACCACCTGTCACTTGACCAATCACCTGGTTCTGGTTGCCAGTCACATGCTGCACAATTTGTGTCCCAGGTGTGCCATCTGGAGCATCTTCTTCCATGATCTTGGCGATCGCTGCTGCTAAATCTGGGTCAGCTTCTAGAATCTTCTTGAGCTGCACCCGTAATGCTGCTTGTGAGTCTGCATCATCCGGTGCTTTTGCCACATCCTCGACCGCTTCTTTCGCAGATTCCTTTGCCTCCACTTTCGGATGTAGCTTCTCCCAAATAGCTTTGGCTTTGTCTAGCGCCTTTTCGGTTAACTTTGTACCTGCTGTCTCTCCAGACTTTGCAGCAGCACCCTCCAGAACCTTGCCGCCTAACTTCATCAAAGCGGGGAGGAAGGGAGCGAGAAACGCTGTTAGGGTAGCGGGGTCCATGAGCATCTCCTCAAATTACAACCAAGATTGATCTATTATTCAGATGAGCGGCGAATCTACAGCATCGATACTAGGGAAGACGCAGCAGGCATCGTTCTTAGCGTAACTCACCGTCACCTAGCAGTCGCAAGATCGCACACAACTACAGACCCTCTTAAGGTTCATGAACTGATTGCCAGTCATCCTCTACGCTGAATTGCCTTCAGCATGAACCAGGCAGTTATAGTCACAAATAGAATGACCAGCGCCACTAGCCAACGCCCTGCTAGCAGATTGGACACAACAAAGGTTAGAGCGATCGCTCCTAACAACAACATTCCAATGGCGGAAAGAATGATGCGTCTGTTGGGATGCAGCATGGTGTACAACTGCCTGTACTCTGGCGAGTCTGGATGCAGCTTGGTGAGGGCATCTTGCCAATACTCACTTGCCTGGATCAGGCGTCCTTGCTTTTGCTGTAAAGTTCCTAGATTCATCAAGGATCGTCCCTCACCGTGGACATCCCCGATCGCCCGTTTGATCTGCAGCGATTGCTCATAGCATTCGATCGCCTCACTCCACTTCTCCTGAGAGTCGTACACCGAGCCAAAGTTGTTGAGCGTTTGTCCTTCGCCCTGGACATCCCCAATCGTCCGAAAGGTTTGCAAGGCTTGCTCATAGCATTCGATCGCCTCACTCCACTTCTCCTGAGAGTCGTACACCAAGCCAAAGTTGTTGAGCGTTTGTCCTTCGCCCTGGACATCCCCAATCGTCCGAAAGGTTTGCAAGGCTTGCTCATAGCATTCGATCGCCTCACTCCACTTCCCCTGAGAGTCGTACACCAAGCCAAAGTTGTTGAAGCTTTTTCCTTCGCCATGAACATCCCCAATCGCCCGAAAGGTTTGCAAGGCTTGCTCATAGCACTCGATCGCCTCACTCCACTTCCCCTGCGACTGGTACACCGAGCCCAAGTTGTTGAGAGAAGCTCCTTCGCCATGAACATCCCCAATCGTCCGAAAGGTTTGCAAGGCTTGCTCATAGCACTCGATCGCCTCACTCCATTTCCCCTGCGACTGGTACACCGAGCTCAAGTTGTTGAGAGAAGCTCCTTCGCCATGAACATGGCCGAGTGTCCGAAAGGTTTGCAAGGCTTGCTCATAGCACTCGATCGCCTCACTCCACTTCCCCTGCGGCTCGTACACCAAGCCCAAGTTGTTGAGCGTTTGTCCTTCGCCCTGCACATCCTCAATCGCCCGTTTGATCTGCAAGGCTTGCTCATAGCAGGCGATTGCCTCACTCCACTTCCCCTGTGACTGGTACACCAAGCCCAAGTTGTTGAGCGTTTGTCCTTCGCCCTGGGGGTCGTCTGCTTGCTGGGCAGCGGTAAGGGCTTGCCGATGAGTGCTTACCCAATCCCCCCAGTACCCTCGCAGGGTGAAAAAAGAAGCTAGATTTGCTGCCAGTGCTACTGACGCTTGCCACTGTTGAGTTTCGGTTGCCCAAGTGAATGCTTGCACCAGTATCTCTCGCTTTGCTTCGAACCAAATCAATGCGGATTGGAGTAACCTGGGTTCCAGATCTGCGGCTGATATCCCAAGATTTTCAGTCTCTTCCGTCGCCCAGTTTTCAGCCAAAACTTCTGCCCACTGCCGTCGTCGCTTTGGATTCAGAGCATTCTCCCAAGTATCTGCTTGTTCCCCACACCACTGTACCAGCCGCACCTTTGCCGACTGCACTGCCACTAACTCTGCCTGAGTCTCTAGCTTCTCCAGGGCAAACAACCGCATCAAATCGTGCAAAATATAGCGCTCCCCTGGTGCAGCAATCATTAGCGGGTCTACTAGCCGCCCATCTACTAAGGCTGCCAACGCTGTCTGCACTAATTCGGCTGGCTCTTCGGTTAGAGGAATGAGAATGTCAGTACCAAAGTCCCCTGGCAACAGCCCCAACCACCCCAGTAGATGCGCCGATGCTGGATCAAGTTCTCGGTAGCTCAGCTCAAAGCTAGCTCGGATATCTAGGTTCTCTAGCTTCAGCTGATCCAAGCGTTGCCGTTGGTCGGCTAACTGCTGGGCATAGTCTGCCAGTCGTTTCCCCTGCCAGGAGCGCATGGTCAGGGTAGCGGCGGCAATCCGCAGGGCTAACGGCAATCGCCCGCAGTGCTTCACAATTTGCTGAGCAGCATCAATCTCTGCCTGTATACGCTCCGGTAATAGTACTTTTTGGAGCAATACCAACGCCTGAGCTTCCGGTAGTGCTTCCAGATTGAAATGCTTCACTCCCGCTAGCCCATCCAACTGTCGCCGGCTAGTAACCAAGCAAGCTCCTGCACCCGGTAGCAGTTCCTCAACCTGATAGATATCTGAGGCATTGTCAAGCAACACTAAAGTCGGTGTTTGAGCAATATGCGATCGATATAGCGCAACTTTGTCTGCCTGTTCTGCAGGTATTTGGGCAGGATCAACCCCCAACGCCCTTAACAGGCTCTCCAAGGCTGACTCCACGGTCAGAGGTTGCGTATCGGTTCCCCGCAGATTGAGATAAATCTGACCCTCGCCAAACTGTTTTTTGAGTCGATGCGCCACCCGCACGGCTAAAGCTGATTTACCCACCCCTGGCATGCCTGCAATCGCCACCACCCATTCAGCACTCAAATCAATTTCGATCTGCTGGATCTCAGACTCGCGCCCAGTGAAATCAGCCGCATCACGAGGCAAAGAATACCGGGCTGACTCTGGCGTTCGCGGTAGATTCTGAGTAATTTGATTCAGAGTTTCAACATTAGCGATCGCTATACTATCCGACATATGAGCGATTACCTGGTTGCGATCGCCCTGAACATTCTGAGTCGTCGGAGCAATTGAAGACGTAGTGTCTGATGTAGAAGACACGCGATCGCTCGCTTGAGGCACATTATTCTTATCTGCCGATTCTTGGTGGTCTGCCTGAGGGCGATCGTTATCGGATTCCACGTGCTTTGGTTAGGGTTGAGAAGGGAAAGCATGGCTCAATCTAGCCCATAGCGTAACTCACTCCCAACGGCTATGCCAAAGGTTAAAAAGCACAGTACAAAACACCTGGGTATAAGGCTGCCTGAAACTGGGCTTGCGGCGCATTCAGCGCTTCACGTAGAGCGATCGCTTCAAAGCTATACCACCCGTAATCTTGTCCCCTAGCACAGCTGACTACCAATTGTTTCAATAATTAGGCTCAATAATCAAAAATCAAGCTCTAGGAATTCTAAGGCGTACAAAAATAGAGCGCAAGCTTAATAACGAGGTTTGCAATCAGAAAAATTTAGGCACTCACCATCCAGGAAGCCAGCCAGTGCCATTTCCAATACAGCTTCTACAGGGTACTCAATTTCAGCCGCTCGTCGCTCAAAGGCTTCTCTAATATGGTCCGGTAGCGCCACCAAAATCATACGAGCCACAACTGGACTGAGATGCTCTGTCGTTTCTTGTTCGGCAATCGGCGGCATTGCTAGTCCCTCATAGGTATACGAGCATTAAATGGCGGTTTGCTAGCTTGAAGAATAATACGTTCTAGCTCCGATGATAGCGCTCGCCATTGCATGAAGTCGATAGCATGGGTTGCGATCGCCACGTCTCTATGGTCATAATCTGCTAGCCATGACCAGATCAGAGATTTGTGTCCACCTCTGAAGCGTTCCTTAATATCTTGGGCTTTGCCTACATACAGCAAGCCCTCGGTGCGGTGCCTCACTGCATAAATACCTGGCCTTGTACTTAGCTCGGCAAAGTCTCTACTAATCGGCACACATTCGGAGAACGAGGCTTTTGTCAAAGCATCGAGAATGGCCAATGCTTGTGCTTCCGCGTCTGTCATAGCTCACAAATCTTTCGCACTAATTCTGGTGCCTATTCATCCTCCAACTCGGCGATCGCCTTCTCAATATCGCGCATCATCCGCTTCACACGGCTTTGTAAACCTTTAACAGCCGTACCTGGTTCATCATATTCATTAGCGAAAGTGGCCCATTTTTGTAAGCTAACTAGCGCCCGATTCAAAACTAGGACGTCTGTCCGGGTTTGGTTGTCCTGGTTTTGCTCACTACTGTCAGCAGAGGCATCAGGAGTATCATTTAGATACCGTCTCACCTGCCTAATGGACTTGCCAATGATTAACTCCAAAGCAGGGCGTAAGGCTTTTTCCCCCTTCTTCGGCTTGCCAGGCGCATCCCTGTAGCCTACTGCCCTCAACCGATCTGCGATCATCCTGACTTCAGCAGGTGTGTAGTCCCTACGCTTCTCATTTTCAGTAGCTTCAATTGCCAGCGCTTTGTCTGGTTCAGTTTCACTATCGAAATCGTAGCGACGGATTGGAACTTGTCCGCTAGGAAACTGTTTAGCGTAGGCTTCTGGGTCGTGCTCCCGTAGTAATGCGATCGCGGCCCGCCGATGCCCTCCTGCTAATAGCCTCCCTCGACTATCAACTGCAATGGGAGCAATCAACCCTACGATCGCAATGCTATCGGCTAATGCTTCGATATGGGCAGGATTCAGTGGACGGGTATCACCATCCACTCGGTCTGTGATGTTATCCAGAGCCAAAGTAGAAGTTGATGACAAGGTATCCACACTTCTGCTCTTGGCGATCGCCAACGCCCCAGTCAACTTACTGACGCTCATTTTGTTCCCCAACCCTTCCAGATTTCTTTACCCAATGCTTGATAGTCACTCCATGCAGCAGCAGCAGCATCACCGCGCAAATCTGCAACTGGCAAACCCTCTAACGCGGAATCTTGATAAACAGTTCTAGCTTTAATACCCGTATTAAACACCTTTAATCCTGCCTCGTTAAGTGCTTCTCTGGCATTCAACTCCCTTTTAAGACCACGACTGGGCAGCATGGTTAGCAAGATTCGGTACTGCTCGCCAGACAGCGATCGCAAAGTACTAACAGTAGCAATGGTGGCTTCTAACGAGAATATAGAAATCTCAGAAGGGATGATCAGCAAATCGCTAGCAGAAGCCAGGGGTAAAAGTTCAGTGGGATCAGTGCGGGCAGGAGTGTCAACAACCAGATGATCAAAGGCCGCTGGTTCCTCATCACCATCCATCACAGTAAATGCTGCTCTCTGCTGACCACGCTCATACCAGCTCAGTGCGCTTCGGTTAGGGTCTCCATCTAACAAAATGACTTTGCTGCCCTTCCGGCGCTTACCCAGATACTCAGCCAAATGCAGGGCTGTGGTTGTCTTGCCAACACCACCTTTGAAACTTGCGATCGTAATAATCATAATTCTGAGCTTACTGAGAAGGACTTAAGATTTGGCACGAGACAACGTCAAAACCATGCCTAGCTTCTGTATTAAACGTTGAAAAAGTCTAGTACAGTTCGTCAGTCCTTATAGAAATTTTTAAGAGAAGCACTTGCATAGTAAACTGTCTAGCTGCAAATTTTCGGGTATTTGCAACTTATGTGTCAACGATTTCAGAAGCAGCAGCAATCACTGACGATAGTAGAACTGCTTGAAAAGCACTGTACAGAGGTAAGAGAACATCGATCTTAGCTAGACGAATGCAAGTCTGTATCAATGGAAACTATTGGAAGCTACTTAACAGCAAAGAACTTTAAAGTTCTAGTGACAGAACCCTTGGATTGCTAAAAAAGGTAACCAGATTGTGTTATTTGCTGCAAGGGTTTCTAGAAGCGTATAGATTGTTGGAAATACCGAAGCGGGCAGCATTGTCCACCCACTATCCCAATTGTCTGATTCCTTATGAGTAGCACTTCGGCACGCAAGAAAAGGACAATTCTCTTCCTGGCAACAAACCCTAAGAATTCGGCGAAGTTGCGCCTTGATGAAGAATTTCGGGATGTGAGTGAAGCACTGAAGGGCTCAAAGAACCGAAGTCGGTTCGATTTGAAGCCTCAGTGGGCGACTCGGCGTCGAGATGTTCGGAGAGCAATGCTCGACTATGCTCCCCAAATTGTCCACTTTTCGGGACATGGTGCTGGAGAGCCAGGGCTGTTAATTGAAAATGAGCTTGGGCAAGCTGAGTTGCTGACCTCGGATGCACTAATTGGACTGTTTGAAGATGCGGATCAGATCGAATGCGTCCTACTAAATGCATGTTACTCAGAGGTGCAAGCCAAGGCGATCGCCCAGCATGTTCCCTACGTGATCGGCATGAATCAGGAGGTGGGGGATAAAGCAGCGCTGGAATTTGCGGTGGGTTTTTACGATGCTCTAGGGGCAGGGCTTTCGATCGAACGTGCCTATAAAGAAGGCTGTAAAGGCATTCGGATGGCGGGGATTCCGGAGTATTTAACCCCAGTTTTGGAGCATATAACTGTGAAGCCAGAAGTGGAAGTGCAGGAAAAAGGTTCTCTGTCACCTCCTGAATGCTCGGCTGAATTTCATGAAGAGACTTTACCTGACTCATCTGCTGTTTCTCCTTTATCTAAGGCTGCTGTAGGGGAGCTAGAAGAAACGGGCGGCCAAGTACCACTTGATTCACCGTTTTATACAGAACGTCCGCCGGCTGAATCCCGTTGCTATGCGGCGATCGTTAAACCAGGAGCGCTCATCCGCGTCAAAGCTCCACGGCAGATGGGTAAATCTTCATTGACGATCCGAATCTTTGACCACGCAAGCAAGCAGGGATGTCGAGCGGTGTGGTTACAGTTGCAGCAGGCTGGTGAAGAACCCTTTTCCAGTTTGGATGCCTTTTTGCGATGGTTGTGTCGGCGCGTGACTGCTAAATTGCGGCTTCAAGATAAAGTGGTGGAGTATTGGCAGAGCGTTTCCGCCAGTACGGACAAATGCACGGATTACTTTGAACTTTATTTATTAGAAGAAATCAATGCGCCGCTGGTATTGTGCCTAGATGAAGTGGATGAAGTCTTCAAGCATCCACAAGTCGCTGGTGACTTTTTTGGACTGCTGCGCTCGTGGCATGAGGAAGCGAAAATTAATCCCGTGTGGTGTAACCTGCGGCTGGTAATTACCCATTCAGAAGAAGTCTACATTCCGCTGAATATTAACCAATCGCCATTTAATGTAGGAGTACCAATTGAGTTACCTCCGTTAAATCGGGCACAGTTAAACGATCTTGTGCAACGGTATGGGTTGGCATGGGCAGAAGCGGAGCTGGATTCGCTAATGGCAATGGTGGGTGGACAGCCCTATTTAGCACGAGTCGCACTTCAGCAAATTGCCTCGGGCTCGCTGACATTAGCTCAATTTTTGCAGGTTGCTCCCACCCAAGCAGGCATGTTTGCCGCCCACCTAAAGCGGCACTTGGGAAATTTGCAGGAGCGGCAACTGGATGTGGCGATGAGGCAGGTGGTTGCGTTCGATCACCCAGTGCAGCTACCGATCGCCCAGGCTTCTAAGTTAGCGAACATGGGCTTGGTGCGATTTCAGGGGAATGAGGTGGTACCGCTGTGCAACCTATACCGCAACTATTTCCAGGATGTGTTAGGGGGTAGTCGATGAACGATACGCCTTTAGTACCCTACGACTACCAGAGCGAGGGAGGTGCGCTACTAATGGATGCGCCGACCTACGTGAAGCGGAAAGCTGATGATGAGCTTTATGAAGGGTTGAAAGCAGGGCAGTTTTGCTATGTGCTGAATGCCCGTCAGATGGGAAAATCAAGCTTGAAAGTGCGGACGCTTCAGCGATTGCGGGGTGAAGGGATTGCCTGCGCGGCAGTAGACTTACAGGGAATTGGCACTTCGGCGACGGAGGAACAATGGTATTTCGGTATAATCAGCCGCATTGCCCGATCGCTAGGCTTGCATCGGCAATTCGATCTGAATACTTGGTGGACAGAACAACCTCGCCTTTCGTATGTCCAGAGGTTTGTCGAGTTCCTGGAATCGCTAGTGCTGCCTTCTGTACCTCAACCGATCGTGATTTTCATTGATGAGGTTGACCTGACTCTAAGCTTACCGTTCCGGGATGACTTCTTCGGGGCACTGCGGGAAAGTTATAACCGGCGGGCGGATGAGCCAGAGTATCGTCGTCTAACGTTTGCGCTGTTTGGGGTGGCAACACCATCGGACTTGATTCAGAACAAGCAAATTACTCCGTTCAATATTGGGCGACCTGTTGATCTAACAGGGTTTCAGTGGTCAGAAGCACAACCGCTAATGCTCGGACTTGTTGCAAAAACAAGCCATCCGGAGGTGTTATTACAAGCGATCTTGGACTGGACCGGGGGGCAGCCTTTTTTAACGCAAAAGCTGTGTAAGTTGGCTCAAGTGGCAGATTCTGAACCATTGGCAGGGCGAGAGAGCCAATGGGTTGAGCAGTTAGTACAAACCAAAGTCATCGATAACTGGGAGACACAGGATATTCCACCCCACCTGAAGACAATTCGCGATCGCCTCTTACTTAGTGGTGAACAACGCACCGGACGGTTGCTGGGGTTGTATCAGCAGATTTTGCAACAGGGAAAGATTGCGGCGGATGACAGCCCAGAACAAGTGGAGTTGCGACTGACGGGGTTGGTGGTGAAGCGGGATGGCAAACTGCGCGTTTACAACCGCATTTATGAGCAGGTGTTTGATCGAAATTGGCTGGAGCGATCGCTGGCGGAGTTAAGACCCTATGGAGGAGCGATCGCGGCTTGGCTCGTATCAGGATGCCAGGATGAGTCACGGTTGTTGCGAGGGCAGGCATTGCAGGATGCCCGAACTTGGGCTGAAGGGAAAAGCTTGGGGGATGACGATCGACGCTTTTTGGATGCCAGCCAGGAGCTGGAGAAGCGAGATGTGCAGGCCCGACTGGCTACGGAGCAAGAAGCGAATCAAATCTTGACGGCAGCAACCCGGAAGGCAAATCGGCGTAATTTATTCAGTTTGGTAGGGGCAGTAGTGGCTTTGGTAGTAGCGGGGGTTACGATACCGACATCCATTAAGGCTGGGGCCGATCGCGATATTGCTTTGCAGGAAGTGAAAGAAGCAAGACAGGACAAGGATCGGTTAGAAACAGACAAAATGCAACTTGTGGCGGATAAGGATCGGTTAGAAACAGACAAAACACAGCTTATGGCAGATAAGGTCAAGCTGGATGCCAATTTACAGGCAACGCTGACCCAGGCAGCAACGGCAGAAACCGAAGCACAGGAAGCAGAGCGTAAGTACCAACAAGCACGGACAAAAGAACAAAGTGCTCGTCAGCAATATCAACAGGCGAAGCAACAAGTACAGCAGGCGAAGAGACAACTGGAGCAGGTCAACCAGGGGAAAGCCCAGGCAGAACAGGCGGAGCTAGCGGCACTAGTCCAGGTAAAGACAGCCCAAGCCCAGTTAGCAACGACTCAGGGCAATCTAAACCAAGCAAAGGTTGAGCTAAACCAAGCTCAAGATAGCCAAGCGACAATTTTGCAGGTGAACAGCCTGGAAAAAGACGGAGTAGCAGCATTGAATCGCACTAAATTCGAACAGTTGCGGGGTTTGGTGGATGCGATGCGAGTAGGGGAGCGTGCCCGTAATTTGTTTCATACCAAAGGCCAAGCAGGTTTTGCTGCTAGCCCTATCTATGCCCTTCAGACAACGTTGGATCGAGTTAAAAACAGAGCCATCCAGCCGTGGCAACATCAAACGCTGTTAGCGCATAGGTCCACTATCAGAGAGGCGCAGTTTAGCCCCGATGGCAAGCGCATCGTCACTGCGTCAGATGACAAGACAGCATGGGTGTGGGATGCCCAGAGTGGTCAGGAAATTGCCAAACTCGCAGGCCATGAATCCGGTATCTTTAGGGCCCAGTTTAGCCCTGATGGCAAGCGCATCGTCACTGCGTCAAAGGACAAGACAGCACGAGTATGGGATGCCCAGAGCGGTCAGGAAATTGCCAAACTCGCAGGCCATGAAGCCTATGTCTATGCGGCCCAGTTTAGCCCTGATGGCAAACGCATCGTTACTGCGTCAGATGACAAGACAGCACGAGTATGGGATGCCCAGAGCGGTCAGGAAATTGCCAAACTCGCAGGCCATGAATCCGGTATCTTTAGGGCCCAGTTTAGCCCTGATGGCAAACGCATCGTTGCTGTGTCCTCGGACAAGACAGCACGAGTATGGGATGCCCAGAGCGGTCAGGAAATTGCCAAACTCGCAGGCCATGAAGCCTATGTCTATGCGGCCCAGTTTAGCCCCGATGGCAAACGCATCGTTACTGCGTCAGAGGATAAGA
>NZ_JAMPKN010000057.1:0-17508 GCF_039962155.1 Trichocoleus desertorum AS-A10
TCTCGATTAGTGCGCAAAAGCTTATCCTTTTCCAAGTCACTGGAGAATCACATTAGTGCGATTTGGTACTTCATCCATCACTACAATGCATCATTACCTGTGTAGCACTACCATACTACCAACAAGATGGGAGGCATTAAAAGAGGAAGTTGATCGGAAAAATATACCAATACGTCCCTTAATTAAACCTGTTAGAAAAGCCATTTTAGAAATTGAAAGAGAATTAAGACAAGTAAAGCAGACTGGTCTGGGTAAACTATTTTTAATTAGCGGTGTAACAGGTAGTGGTAAAACCACCTTCTTGAATTCGGTAGAGCTTTTTGTTGACAATGTTTCCATTCAAACTATTAAAGATATTCCGTTTATAAGAACTGAGTTACTAGATAGGGTTTTGATTCCTGCTAGTAGAAACTTAGCTCCTGACAGGATATTAATTATTGTTTTGGAAGGGATGGAAACACTAGGTGAACTCAATGAAACAGATGTTGACACACTACTTACAACATTAAATATTTACTTTAGGCGTGGTAATGGCCGTCGTACTTTATTTGTAATACCAACAACCTTTGCTCCAGTAGCACAATTAATTAGTGAAAAAGCAATGAAGATTGGTGGAATGACATCACATAGTAAACCTTTTTTTGTCTTTGAGGGTCCACCAAAAAGTGAGTATATAACTATTATAAATGAAACTCTTAGTGTTCTTAATGATAATAAAACTCTTGCAGAATATGGCGTAACTGATGAGATTGCTAAGAGCTTGGCAAATAACTCGGAGTCCATTGGCCAGTTTATGAATTCTTGCTACGAATATATCGATAGCAAAAGAGGTGGCTTAGAAGATAATGTAACTCACTTTAAAAGAAAAAGAATTCATCTTTGGATGTTATTTGCAAGCTATGAAGATGATTTAGGTAGAAATCATGGAATAATTCGCAGTTTAACTTTTGGAGATTTGCAGAAAGCTCAAATTAAACGTCTACTTGTAGGTGATTCACAGGAAGCAAAATATTGGGAAAGTAGACAAGGAATATTTGGACTAGTATCTGACTACCTTGATTTAAGAATTACCTATTTGCCCCTTAGAACAGCAGTTGCGGTTTTATCTGCTTACGGATCGCAAGAACTAGTTGAAATATTAAAGCAGAAAGGTTTTATTGAAAGAGAAGCGGTCAAACTAACTGCTCGTAACTCATTACTAAATAATACTGCTGTAGGCGCTTTCCTTCAAGGGAAGGGCTTTATTGACCTTGATGTATCCAAGCGAGGCCAATTGAGTGAGAAACAAAAATCAATATTTAAAGAGATTGTAAGAGTAGCAAAAACCGATGATGAATCTGTCAACATAGCAATTAAGAGTGCTCTTGAAGACTGGAATCCATATCCTGAAGCCAAGTTCTATACAGAGCTTAGGGTGTGCGATAATATAATTTGTGACATCGCTTATGTCACTTCAACTGATATTTTCTGTATAGAGGTGAAATGGATTTCTGATATTTTACAAGAGAGCTATGTTAAATCAGAAACTTCTAAAAGAGTTAGAGACTTCTGTGAATATCTTCCAGAATTAAAAACTTATATTGAACAAAACCAGAGTTTATAAAAAATCACTTAGAGTTTTTTGATTTTAATTACCTTGTAATCATTGGAAGTTATACAGGTTAGAAAGGACAGTAGTCCACCAAAACGATGAACTATGCCCCATTCTAACCTCACTTATCCGATCGCACAGGTAGTGCAGTGTTTAGAATCTCCATGAGCAGATCTAGACGAGAAGGACGTGTCAAGAGAGGTACCAGGTTAGGCAGACTGTAGTAGTCTCCAGCAAACGTGAATGTTTCTACAGGAAGCTGCTTCTGCTTTAGTTGTTGCTCCACATAGTTGTAGTGAGTTCCAACCCGGACAATCACCACATTGGGCATCACAGCAAACTCACGTTGGTAGCTTAGGTAAGCTTCCAGGAAGTAAGGAGAAGCATTCTCACCCTCATCCGTCACAATGATGATCTGGTCAACCACTTGACGCTTCTTCCGCATGGCCTCCAGCGCACAACCGATACTGGTGCTGCTACCTGCCTTGATGTGCTGAAAAGCTCGCTCCCAGTCGGTCAACTCCTTACCCTGGGCAACTACAGGATAAGGAATAGTGTCAAAGGCGTAGACAAACAGATCTGCCTCGGTAATACCAGAGATCAGTGCTGCCAGCTGCTTGCCCAGCTCGATCGCATTTTCCATCGAGCCAGACTTGTCTACAAACAGAGCCGTGGGACGGGTAATTACACCGCGTCGCTTTACCTGCTCATTCGTCACCTTCTCCAACCGAGCCACGGTGTCTTCATCGAAATCTCCTGCATCGGCTGCTACCTGCGCCTTAAATGCAGCAACCCGTGTGCCCTTTGCGGCTTCATCTAGCTTCGCATCAATCAACGCCTTCACCTCTGGGTGATCCATTGCTCCTCTTGCCTTGAGCGACTTGAGGTTATTGATCACTTCCTGAGGCGACATACTGTTGATCAGCGCTACCAGAACTGTGGGAGTCAGTTGCTTCACTGCACCAATCGCGATCGCATAGGGCAGATTAAACTCCACAATCAGCCGCGCCTGTTCTGCCGCACTAGTAGTCTTAGCAAGCTGCTTCAACACGTCCGCCAGCGAACCCACAGGAGGGCGATCGCGGAACAGAATCGCATTCGCCCGCTCGTGGGGCTTGATGTGCAGAGACGCATACAGGTGCTTCATCGCCTTCCGACCTCGCAGAGCCGCGCGATCGAACAGAACAGGATTACTTTCCCGTACCTTCAGATAGCGTTGTACCGCAGTCCGGGCAGAACGAGGCAGCTTATTCCGGTGCTGCTTCATGAAGTCCACCACCCGCGCCACCTGGTAAGGTGGGAACTCTTGCAGCATGATGAAGCCTGCATCTCGGTGTTCAGTCAAATCGCTAGTCAGCAGATGCGCGACAAACACTTCTTTGTGGTCCCGAACATCTCCATGACGCTGGTACCAAACCGCCAAGTGTCCGTAAAAGATAGGGTCAAGCTCAACAAACAATTGGTGGATCTCTGCCACTTGCTCCAACTTACGGTGAGGAGTAGTGAGCAAGCTGTTGAGCATTTCCAGCCGTAGATCCCGTTCATCGTGATTCATGGTCGTATCCTCCTTGTAAATCATCAGGAGGCGATCGCCGCAAAGGATAACCGCGCAAGTCGGAAGAACAAAGTTCACGGTGCTTGTGCATAAAACAAGTGTGTAAGTTCTTCACGTCAGGGCGCAGCGATCGCGTTAAAGAGAGAAAATTCTGATCAAGTTGAGCAAACAATTACCGCGCAAGTTGCAGAAGCTAGGTCAGGGCTGATTGTAGATGCTAAATATCAAGAACCTTCTCAGTACTTAGCGCTCAATTCTCAGCACTGTTTTTGCCTGCTATCGGTCTCAGGCTTGCAGCGTATCCCTCCAGATACGCACCATAGTTTGCGGAGAGTATGTAAGCTTTTGCGGTCGGGGCGCGGCAATGATTACCCAATCAAATGTCATATTTGATGCTATTAGTAGCCAGGCAAATGACTACTAATAGCATGGATTGAGTTGAACTGAAGGAGACTAGGCAATGATGTGAGAAACCACACCTGCACCCACAGTTCGGCTACCCTCACGAACGGCGAACCGCATCCCTTGTTCAATTGCGATCGCTTCTTTGAGTTCTACTGCCATCTTGACGCGATCGCCTGGCATCACCATTGCCAGTGCGCTACCATCACCGTTGACAATGGCACTAATGGTTCCAGTCACATCGGTCGTGCGGACAAAGAACTGCGGCTTGTAGCCAGGGAAGAAGGGCTTATGACGACCTCCTTCTTGCTTCTTGAGCACATAGACCTCGGACTCAAAGCGAGTATGAGGCGTAATCGAACTGGGTGCTGCCAACACCATGCCCCGCTCAATTTCATCCTTTTGGATACCCCGTAGCAAGACACCTACATTGAGACCCGCAACCCCTTCTTTGAGAGACTTTTGAAACATCTCAATGTCAGTGACAATTGCATCGCGAGTTGGTTTAATCCCTACGATTTGAATTTTATCGTTAGGGCGCACACGACCGCGCTCAATCTTGCCCGTTGCTACAGTTCCTCGACCCATGATGGAGAAGACATCTTCGACTGCCATCAAGAAGGGCTGTTCAGTGAGGCGCTCTGGCGTGGGAATGTAGGTATCAATAGCATCCATCAAGGCATAAATGCCATCAACCCACGGGTTCTCACCCCGTTGCAGGTTGGGATTTGCTGTCATTGCCTCTAGCGCTCTGAGAGCAGACCCCGCAATCACAGGAATTTCGTCACCTGGAAAACCATAATTAGTCAGCAGTTCACGCACTTCCAACTCAACAAGCCCCAGAATTTCGCTATCCTCCACCATGTCCTTCTTATTCATGAAGACCACCATGTAGGGAACGCCAACCTGCCGTGCCAAAAGGATATGCTCACGAGTCTGAGGCATCGAGCCATCGGCTGCTGAGACCAGCAAAATAGCTCCATCCATTTGAGCAGCCCCAGTAATCATGTTCTTCACGTAGTCCGCATGTCCAGGACAATCAATGTGAGTATAATGCCGCTGTTCGGTCTCATACTCGACATGCGCCGTGTTGATTGTGATGCCCCGTTGCTGCTCTTCGGGAGCGGCGTCAATCTCGTTGTAGGCCTTCAGTGTTGCCTGACCTAGAGCGGCTAGTGTTGCTGTAATGGCAGCAGTCAGCGTTGTCTTGCCGTGGTCAACGTGGCCAATCGTCCCGATATTGATATGGGGTTTTGTTAGTTCAAACGTGGCGCGTGTCATGTTACATGATTCCTTTTTCCTAAGTGAATTAAGTGATCCAAATGATGGCTTCGGCTACTTCCAGCTCTTGCTCAAGGGCCTGTCCCAAAGTTGTTGAGTTTTTAGCAGGCATTGCAACCTCCAATGAGTGAACTGCAGTCACCAAGTAATTGAATTAGGTCACCTCGTGCAAGTTGAAAAAGCTGTTGTTCATAGACAGGATTTGAACCTGCGACACCTTTCTTATCAGGAAAGTGCTCTACCACTGAGCTAGTATGTAAGCTTTTTCGATCAGGGCACGAAGTGAAAAAATTGTTTAGCCGTAAACAGCTTCAGGACGGATGATTAAATCACCACTAGGGCGGCGATCGACCACATAAGCAGAGAGCCGATTTGTGTGAACATCTAGATGTTGAGAAACCCGTTCTTTGACGGCAACATCATTCATGCTTGCGGTAATGCCCAACTGATTTTCTGCGATGTCGAGCGATCGCCCTTCAAATCGAATATGTACCATTGCTCATCACCTCTGGCGATTGCTGATTGCAGCAGGAGTTAGAGAAAGCAACGTCGCTCTAGGCGATAAATTTGCTCTAGATGACAGATTGCCTGAGTGTGCTGACAGTCTGCTGACTTGGTTGTTTCATCTCACACTACAAACATAATACAGTGTACTACAGGCTGTCAAGAGGATACTACAAACTCTCAAAAAGATGAGAGAGTCATCATTGAAAGAATGACTGAATTGCCTAGCAGCAAAACTCGCCCCTATTTCTTTGGTAGCCTGAACTATTGTGCCTCGCCCACTAAAGTGAAGGCAGCCCAATTGAATGGACTGGGATGATCGTTCATGGTTGCTAGCATTGCCTGTCGGAGTGCCTGTGCTCTATCTGGGTGCCGCTGCAAATTCTGATAGAACGCAACCATCAACTGTGCTGTCGCATCATCCGGAACGGCCCACAGAGAAACAACCACACTGGGTACTCCAGCAGAGATAAACGCACGGGATAATCCCACGACCCCATCCCCGGTAATTCGTCCTCGCCCCGTTTCACAAGCACTTAGCACCACCAACTCGGCTTGCAATTGCAAGTCTAAAATCTCACTCGCTGTTAGTAACCCATTATCCTCTCCTGAAGGAGTCAGCGCGATCGCACCAGGTACACCTATCCCTTGTAGAGATACATAGTCTCCTTGGCTGCCATATTCCAGTAACCCATGTGTCGCTAGATGAATGATTTGAGCCTGGGGTAACTTCTGTTTAATCGACATTTTCGTTGCCTGACTGCCTGTAATGGCCACCGTATTGAGCAGTTGAGCAACCTTATGGGCTTCCTCTTCAGCATTGGGGAGGGGAGATAATGGCTCGGGGGGTTGTTCTGGTGCAACAGAAACGACTGGCATTACAGGATTGCCCACAACCAGGGGAGAAGCTTGTCTATTTTTCCGGGCTTGCTGTCGTTGCTGATGAGTTAAGGCAAGCACCTGGATTGCTGGAGCTGACAAGATAGTATGACGTTCAATTAGATATTGACCGTTCTCATCTTGTAAGGCGGGGAATGGTGCCAGAAAGAGAGATTCCTGGGGAATAAAGATAACGCGAGCCTTGGGATCAGCAGGTAACAGGTCTACGATCGGCTCAATCAGCAGGCTATGCAGCCGTTGCAAGGCACCATTCTTCTCATCTTCCAGGTCAGGAGTAACCGAACTACCTGGTGGTGCTTCAGGAAATGTCAATTGTTTATTGCGAGCGCCAGAGCTAAGTTCTCTGCTCACCGATTCAATCAGGCGATCGCAGGCAGGACTTCCATTCAGACACCGACCCGCATTGACCAGTTGAGAAAGGGTGAGATCTTGTTGCCAGAGGGGTTTGAGGTCAACTTGCCGAAAGGAAACTTGTCCGGATGGATTCACTACCCAGATATATAGGTCTTGCTCTCGACTACGCTGTTTGCCTTGAAACTTGAAGTCATCATCGAAAACGATCGCATACTCAACGAGGGTTGCGTTCTGCTGCCGAGCAATTTGCTTGAGTTGGTCAATCGTGGGTCTTGACTCATCACTATTGGCTGACTTTTGATAACTTTGCTGACTAACTCTGCGGGATAAGAGTTCGACAAAGGCGCGGGCTCGGCCTTGCTCAGAGATTTCTAGTGCTGCTTCTGATTGCTTCGCAGCAATCAAAACTTGTTGGAGCAGGTTATAGGTTTGAACCTGAGTATCAAAAATCGAAACTTTATAAGTATCGCTCAGCCCTGGGCGGATGCCGTCGAGCAACTTTACCGCCGCCCGAAGCTGAGTTTCTGACTCTACCAACCTGCCTGCTTCAAGCAGGGTATGTCCCAGATTATTCAGAGTTTTGCCTTCCAGTTGAGGGCTATCAAGGCTTTTGGCTAAATTCAAACCTTGTTGTAAAAATTTCAGGGCTTTGGGGTAGTCTCCCTTGTCCGCATAAGCTATCCCCAGACTTCCTAGAGCTTCTACTTGACGTTGGCGTTGCTGGGTCTGTTGAGCAATGGCTAAACTCTGCTCGTAATACCCAAGCGCTTTCTCAACTTCCTGTTGGGAGTGATACACAGCACCGAGATTAATCAGAGTGCTAGCTTGACTAGACTGATTGCCAGTCGCTTTGGCCAGGTTTAACCCTCGCTTCAAAGCTGCGATCGCGTCATCATATTGACCTAAGTTGGCATAAAGGGCACCCAAATTGCTCTGAGCGATCGCTTCTCCTGGGCGATCGCTAGCTTGTTGAGCCAGCTTTAGGCTTTGCTCGTAAGCACTCTTAGCGCTGTCGTAGTCTCCGACCGCTTCAAAGCTATTGCCCAAATTGAGCAGCACCTGCCCCAATCCTTGGCGATCGCCCAACATCCGCATCAGTTTTCCAGCGGTCCGGTGGGCAGCGATGGCTTTGCTGTAATTGCCCAAACTCGCATAAGCAAGCCCAAGATTGCCTTGAGTTTCTGCTTCCATCCGCGTTAAATTCAGGTCTTGGACGATTGGAAGCAGCACTTCCAAGGTTGCGACTGCCTCCCGATAGCGCTCCATTATGGCGTAAGCAGCACCTATGTTTCCTAGTGCTGATGCTTCTCCCTGAGGGTCTTGTAGCTGTTGATACTGAGCACGAGCTGCCTGCCAAGACTTGAGCGCATCTTCCAGTCTCCCTGATCGGTACTGTTGATTGCCCTGTTGCAAAAGCTGGTCTGCCCGACGACTTTGACTCGCCTTGGGAATCAATGGTGACGAGGGAACAGAATTAACCGCAAAGGAGGGAGACACTGACAGGCATAAAAGAGCCGCGATCGCCCCTCCCCAGATCTGGGTCTGTCTACTCTTCACTCTTAGCTGATTCATAGTTTGACAGGTATAAAACTTGAGCCATTAACTAATTGCTACCTCACACCTCCATCCAGCAATTTCAAAATCTGATCATCGTCGGCTGTAGTACTACTAGTTGCAGGCGAGCTACCACTGATAGCATTGCAAGGACGACTACCAGCGGTAGTAGAAGTAGAAGAGGTTACCCGACTGGAGCGATCGCGGCCATTAGGGACATCCGAAGCAGAAGCAATATCACTCGGTGAAATGCAGTTAGAACTTTGGTCATTGACTTGTAACTGCGTAATCTGTCCCTCTTGTGAAGTCACAGGGCGCTCTACAGGAGAGTCACCTTCAGCCTGAGGTGGGGGAGTCACTGTTGCAGGATCAGATACTGGTTCTGGAGAGACAGGACGAGTCACAGGGCGATCGCCTTCAGCTTGAGGCTGGGGAACCACCACTGGGCGATCGGATATTGGTCCTGGAGAACCAAGAGGATCACCTTCCGTTAGAGGGGGAATTACGACTGTGGGGTCAGGCTGCGGTACTGAAACCAGAGGATCACCCTCAATCACAGGCGGGGGAGTCACGATTACGGGATCGGGTGTTGGCACAGGCGCAAAGACTCGGCTCTGAGGAGAGCCATAAAACTCACCATTGCTACCAGCTCCAACCACAATCGCGCCAACTGTACCGCTGGTGTTGGCAGGAAAATTCTCTGAAGCAAAAGTCAATGGTTTGTATTCTCCATTGAAGGTGAGGGAGCTAGCGGTACTCAGAACCTGATCAGAATCTGTGATCGGGGCAACAGAGCTGTAAGTCTCTGCATCAGATGATCTCTGTTTCTGTACGAATGGATCAGCCGTATCAACAAGTGTCGTAGTTTGAGGCCCCCCATTAAAGCCAGCATCTCCCTGAATCACGACTAAGCCAGTAGTGCGGTTGTCGTCAGAAAAATCAATCCCTGGATAAATATCAAATCTATCAGTTAAAATTCGTGCTCCTTCTCCGTATTGAATCTTAACAGGTGCATTCACCGCTCCTTGAGGTTTGCGAATGCTCGGTCTCGCCATCAAACTTACTGGCAGAGCCCGAAGGTTGTCTCCCTCAAGAACCATAGTGCTGTCTAGCTGACTATCAGTCAAACTAATGCCTGAAAGCTTACTTTCAATAAAGTTACGAAGCTGCGGATTCGTTCGTAAGCTAGTGAAGTTCGTGACGCTGCCCAAACCACTAAGAGAAATTTGGCCGATCGCCTGAAATGAACCCGCCGCTTGCACATTAATGCCATTGGCTCCAGTATCGATGGTGCTGACAAGAATATTGCCAGTGTTGGAAACAAGCTTCACAGAACTATCACCACCTGGAGACTGACTATAACCCGTGGTTGAAATATCTCCAGTCGTAATATTGCCACGTGCAGATACATCAACTGAATTACCAAATGCATCTATGGTTGGTATGGGCCGAAAGGCTCCTCCAAGCCTAACGGGTCGGTCATTGCCATCAACAGGACCAATTGTGACACTGCCGCGAGAGTCGATCGCAATGACTTGGTTCCCTTGAAAACCTGGGGTCGCAATGCTGGTGTTTATGCTCGTAGGATTAACATTGACTTGAATCTCACCCCCTGCCAGAGCTGGGTTAGGGAAATACTGATTAGTCAGCAACACCATACCTCCAAAATCCGAGGTGCCCGTTCCAGGATTGACTGTAATTCTGCCAGTGGTAATGTTGGCACTCGTTGGAGCTGCAAAAACAGGCTGATTGGCAGAAGCAGTGTTGGGCAATGGGGTTGGCTGAACTATGTCAGTAGGCACGCCTAAAACCGCAGGAACACCGCCCAATTGTGACCAATCGATGCCAGCCCGAACATCTAATGTGGGCCGAGCACTACCATCGATGAAGAGAGTGGTTGGGTCGATCCACTGCAATGTGTTGTCGCTATCTAAAACAGGAGTGCCATTGTATTGCAGAGGGCTACCGTCGGCACGTGTCACGCATCTCCTGCTTGAGTAATTTCGACATCTCCTAAGGTGACACTGCCACCCGCTAAAATATGCAGCGAAGCTCCTGTGTAGTTACCCAGCGTGACATCTCCTGCGGCCAGAATGATCGGGTCATAGAAGCTAAAGACATTGCCTGGATTGCCATCGAGTTGCTCAAATTTGAGATAGCCACCTGTAAAGTAGTGAGCATCACTGCTGATGGTCTGACTCGATCGCAACACCAGATTACCACTGGCGACTAGGCGACTGTCAACATGGTTGAGTGCTAAGATATCGACCGCTTGATTGCCCTGAATGGTAAGACTGCCACCCGCTTCAACAATGACAGGCTTGGCTGCACTGTCTCGAATCTGCACTGTATTTTGAGCCAGTAAATTTAACGCTCCTGTGGTGTAAAGTTGACTTTCTAGCAGCGTTAAGTTGTGGCTTGCCGATAAGGTCGCTGTTTGGGCTGTAATACCTGTCGCAACTACATCGCCAGCTTCAATCTGAATCCCAGAACCAACTAAGCGGACAATCCCATTTTCAACCGTTACGCCACTGGCGTTGCTCAGGTTTCCACCTGTCAGTAATTGAGGCAGAGATAACGGTGTGAAAGGAAGACTATGAACAGTTGCACCCGTTGCTTCAGGCAATGCCAAACTCAGTAGGCTGCCATCTTGAGAGATGTTGACTATCTTCTCACCGGGAACTGCTGCAACAGTGACCTTGCCTCCTGGTGCGGTGAGGGTTCCTATGTTGATGACAGTGCCACCAAGGAGTGTCAACGATTGTCCTGCATCAACTGTTAAGTTGCCTGCATTGGCGATCGCCCCTGGCTGAGCCATCGTAAACGCAAAGCTGGTGGGATTGCCGATCAGGTTGGCATAGTCGTTAGCAGCGATCGCATTAAACCACTGGTCTCCAAACCCAATGCCATTGGCAGTAGTTGCGGTAAAGGAACCTGATACATCTAAGCTGGCTCCAGAACCCAAAATAATGCCAGCGGGGTTCATCAAGTACAGGTTGGCATTGCCTCCAGTTACCTGAAGTACTCCATTGATGAGAGAAGCATTGCCTCCCATTACTCGCCCCAGAATGTTCTGGACACCAGGGTCAATGAAGTTTGCGGTCTGTCCCGCATCCACACTGAACTGACCAAAGCTATGGAACAGGTTGCTGCCTGCCTGAGTGCCTCCAGTAATATTGATCGTGCCGCCGCTTGGGTTGACGAGTGTTCCATCTCCGCCAGAAGTGACTTGTGCTGGCGCTGAATCGGCCAGTACGGTTGCTAAACCAACGGTGAGGACAGAAGAACCCAAGAGTTTCAGCCAGTGCATAGAGATGAATCAGCGAGAAGTGTAGAAGCTGCCGGACAAAAAATCTCAGTTTTCAATTCACTTTGCCTGCCTGAGGTCAGGTGACTAAAGTGAGCGCCTCCCAAAGGAAACAAGAAACTGCAAAGATTCAGTACCTGGAGAATTAGTATATCTACTAACTTTTCTAGTTTCTATACACTTCAATCAATCTTTAATAAGTGAATCCACGGGAATCATTCAGTAGAAGCGATCGGAATCGTAACGCTGCGATCGCAGCATAGGTCATACAGTGAGCTGCCTCAAATTCCACATCGGCTCCTGCCCCTGTCTGCACCAGATCACTCCTCATCAGACTTCCTAAGTCTTTAGCGGATCGAGGGCGAATTTGTAACCAAACCCGCGGACAGTTTGAATAAAAGTTGGTTGCCTTGGATCAGGCTCAATTTTTTTACGAATTTGACCAATGTGGACATCAACGACCCGTCCATCTCCAACAAACTGATGCTTCCAGACTGCCTGAATGAGTTTTTCACGATTCCAAGCTTGTTGTGGTTGTTTAGCTAAACAATAGAGCAAGTCAAATTCTAGAGCAGTTAGAGGAACAGGCTGATGATTCTGAAGAACCTCACGACGAACGGGATCGATGATTAGATCATCAAACACGAGATGAGGTGATTTCGCAGGAGCCGCGGAAGTTTCAGAGAGGCGCAGAATCGCCTGAACCTGCTTCTCTAGAAGTTGTAGGTGGAATGGCTTGGTGATGTACGCATCAGCCCATTGTAGTCCAGTCATTTGTTCTTCTACGGCTGTCAAGCTTGTGAGTAGGATGACAGGAATATCTCTACATTGGCGTTTCATCCGCTCACAGACATTAAAGCCCAGCATGTCAGGTAAGATG
The DNA here is from genome assembly GCF_039962155.1 of Trichocoleus desertorum AS-A10. Taxonomy (NCBI): domain Bacteria; kingdom Bacillati; phylum Cyanobacteriota; class Cyanophyceae; order Leptolyngbyales; family Trichocoleusaceae; genus Trichocoleus; species Trichocoleus desertorum. The sequence goes on from NZ_JAMPKN010000057.1 coordinate 12,329, forward strand.
ACATCCAAAATCACTAAATCAGGATTAAATGTTTCAAATGTAGCTAATGCAGTCTGAGCATCTGCAACGGCCTCCGTATGATAGTTTTGCCGCTCTAAAAAGCGCTGTAACAAGTTACGGATGGCAAAGTCATCCTCAACAATTAAAAGTCTAGAAGTTCTCTTAGAAGACATCTTTACATCTCAAAGTAAGCAGTGTTTGGTATCTAGCCTTAACCCGCTACAAGCGCATCCTCTCGTAGGATGCCAATGAAGAAAAACCGTATCACAGCTTCAGCTATCTGAAGCTGCTGCCTTGAACTCCCATCTTGGCATCGATGGGTCTATGGTTAACTTCGTTTCTTATTCTGCATCTGCTTCTTCAAAAAAGCAGTAAGAGAAAAAATGTTTAATGCTTGATTTTTGTATGAGTTTTGTATGACTTTATCTCTAGACTGTCTAGCTTTAATCTAAGCGGTTAAAATCGGATTGGTTTTTAGACAACATCATGAGAAACCGAGGGCTCTGGGCATCACCTGATGGAATTAAGCAAGCGAGGCTTGCTTTGACTGATAAGGCTTGGAGTCAGAGTCAGTTGGCAAATCTACTGGGTATTAGCCGTCAACCGATCGCCAAATTCTTTGCAGGGAAGCCTGTGGATCGCCTTTATTTCGTGCAGATCTGTCAAAAACTGGATTTGCGCTGGCAAACTATTATTGATTTGTCTCAAGCTGCTGTAGCTGAACAAGAGCCAAATGCTCAAGTTGCAGATGTTGAACCGAGTACTGATGTGAATGCGATCGCCTACGAAGTTCGGCAAAGCTGCCGAGATAGGATTCAGTATCAATGTGGTACTACACGGATGATCGATCTTCCGCAAGCGATCGCCTTAAATGATATTTATGTCCCTACGCAAGTTCTGATAGATACCTCTCTCCAGCGGTGGCGACAACCTGCCCATCTTTTACATTACTCTAGTCAAAACTTACAGAGTGAGCGCTCAGGAGAACCGACCAGAAGTGAGGTAGTGCCAAAACGATTATCAGGACTATACGTTGCCTCAAGGCATTCAAAGTTAGTCGTATTAGGCAAGCCAGGTTCAGGAAAAACGATGTTTCTACAGAATTTAGGTCTTCAATGTATTGAGGGGAAGTTTCAAAGCGATCGGATTCCCATCTTTATTCCAATTAAAGTATTTGTTGAACATGTAGCAAACGAAAACGATTTCAATTTGTTCAACTATATTTATCAAAAATTAAAATACGACTGTGAGTTGAATTTTGAACAAATTAAAAATTTATTAAACCATGGAAGAGCCTTAATATTATTAGATGGATTGGATGAAGCTCCTGTTGAGATTAGAAACAAACTCTTGATTGCGATTCAGCAATTTTCTCAGGATTATTACCAGAACCGATTTGTGATTAGCTATCGAACATTGGCTGTTAGATATCAGTTCCTTGGTTTCACCGAAGTTGAGATAGCAGACTTTGAAGCTGAACAGATCAAAATTTTTGCTGAAAAATGGCTTACTACTGTTTGTGATCCTGACAAAGAACCAGGAAAAATATTGTCTGATCAATTTATAAATCAGCTAAAGTTTCCTGAAAATCAACCAATTAGGGAATTGGCAGCTAGACCACTTTTCCTACATATAATTTGTTTATCGTTTCAATCATTCACTAATTTTTCTCCCAATCAAACTAGCCTGTATAAGCAAATCTTGAAAGTTCTGTTAGTAGAATGGAATGAAATAAAAGGCAATGGTTGTAGTTTAGTCCCCTTAAATTTAACCTGGCTACATCTTCTAGAAATTCTTTCGCAAATTGCGGCGATCGCTTTTGAGACTGAGAGTCTCTACTTTGAGGAAGAGCAAATTCAATATATTATTGCTGATTATCTCAGAAAACTTAAAACCCATGAATATGAAATGATTCAACTGCAATTGAGTAGTATGGCAGTGTTCAAGGCGCTCACGGCACAATATAGTTTCTTTCTAGAGCAAGCACGTGGAGTTTACTCATTTTCTCACACAGCTTTGTATGAATATTATGTTGCCAGAAGTATTATTGATCGTTTTAAGTCAAATATTTCAGATAAAATCCTTGATGATTTTTTTGATCAGCAATGCTGGCATCTTTTTCTACTCGTTTGTGAGATGCTACCAAATGTTGACACTTTGCTTTTAGCAATGAAACAACGAGTTGACGCTCTAATTGCTAATGATAAAAAAATACAGCAATTTCTAGCCTGGTTGCTACACAAGTCTAGCTCCGTCTCAAATTCGGATCAATTAAGGATTCGCGCATTTTACTTGGTAAACGAGTGCACACTAGCTCAGATCTATATTCAAGATGCTCTTGAGCAGGTTCTGCATCGTCCCTCAAATACAAAAAATGATTTGATGACTGATCATGCACTCTCTAGAGCACTCATCTGTGCTGAGGCTGTTCAGCACTCCTTAAGTGCTGCCGCTAGCTCAAATCTATTTCTGGATCATGCCCACGCGCTGGCCGTTGCTCTAACAGCGTCCTTGAGTTATGACTTGGAGTCTAAACTAAGGCGAGCGCTACAAAAAATTAGTGATCAATTACCTAATTGTGATGAGACTGAGGAAAACTTGAAGCAGTGGTGGATTGTAAATGGACAAAAATGGACTCAACGCTTCAGAACCCTAATAGTAGAGCACCGAAATATTGGACATTATTGGCAGTTCACTCAACACCAAAATAACTTACTTCATCGGTATCATGATGCCAACTTACTAGTCTTACGTGGGTTGAAAAGAGCTTTCCATATCACGCCTTTAGTACGACAGAAAATTGAGGAATCGCTCTTATTACCGATATAAATTCTGTGTGGTTTTCTCTTCAAGCTAGCCACATTAAAAATAAATGTGATGCTTTATATACAAGCAATCCAAGCAGGATAGAGACGTTGCTGAATGAGAAAGTGTTTGTAAAAGTGAGTTAGTCAGTGATAGATTTCCACCTCCATCGATTCTGGGTTAATTACCGCAGCATTAATCGAATCATGACCACATAAATCATCGGAGCGATGGGTACTTCGCGAGTGCGGTGGGCAAGCATAAAGATGAATGGATGATCGCGAGATACGTCAAGGAGCAAGGAAATGAGTATTTGCAACTGCATCAAAATGAGCAATTCGTCCTCTTTTGAGGCTGCTCCCCCACCGCAAGCAGCGGGCTAGTTTATTCAGCGCTTTAGAAGTCCTTGCCACAATCCTTACATAGATAGCGTTGTTTGCTGTGGTGATGCCCTTTTTCGACAAATGAGAGGAATAGCAGTAAGGGGATTTCATTACTTTTATTACTTCTTCATCCGTTAACTTTGCTTCTACATTGAAACCAAGTAGGCAACCGAGCAAGGCTTTGAGTTCTTCGTGTTGACTACCTTTGTCCTTTATAGAATTAATTTCACATTTAAAGAAATATCTTCCTTAGCTGAAACGCTCTGAGAACAGAGGCTTTGATACGTTTTGGCTGTGAAATTAATTCTTTAAAGCTGTTGATTAATTTTTTAATGAACAATCTTCAAGACTTGCTTTCGCTCGACGAAATTTTACGGGTGCATATCCTGTATCCTGAAACCACAATCCACACAAAAACGTTTGTGCTGGTCTTTACAATTCAAAAGACTTGCAAACACCCACTCCATGATGGGTTGCATTGCTTCCATCGGAACGCCACACTCGTTCTGCCCATAGCTACTGATTGTAGGAGTGGGGGAGCACTGGTTGTTTGAGGCAGCAGGGGTGCTAGGAGTGAGCGAGCTAGGGTCAGAAGTCTGCTCATGATCAGAAATTGTGAGGGCTAGATTACAAGATTCCCGATGATTGCTGTTTGAGAACATGGGCCGTTGTGAGCAGCCAATGAGCTGTAGGCGATCGCCCTTCTAGCAATTGGTTTGGACAAGTCGGCTGGATGAAAGGGGAACCCCGCGCTGTATGCAAAGCATCAGCGTCGGAAGGATGTCAGAAATCCGAACCTGCTTTTTCAGTGCTCTCTTGCATACTTCTGGCTCAGCCGCTTTCTGAAATACAATACCGCTCGAACTATAAAATACGATGTTTCAGCCAAAAAGATAACAGGGGCATGGCGGCTCGATAGCCTCCTGTCGCTCCATAAATTAATCCTTTTTGTTCCAATCCTGTCAGCGCGCCCTGAAAACTCCCTCCTCTGGGAAACTGGTGTTTTTGAAGATAAAAACGTGAATGAGGACTATCGATCGGGTCGATCGACAAGCTCTCTAGTGCCCGGGCCTGAATCGGAGGCAGGAGCAGGAGGAGAGAATGAACTACCCCGCCGCAAGCAGCGGGGTATCAGCATCAAAAGAGGGCCAATTGCTCATCTCGATGCAGTTGCAGATACTCATTCCCTTGATCCTTGACGTACCTCGCAATCATCCCTTCATCCCCATGCTTGCCTACCGTGCTCGCGAAGTACTCATCACTCCAAAACTCTCCACCCCATAACTGTTTCTTGACGCTGGGACACCGCTTGAATACCTCGCGCGCGGTTAAGCTCTTGAGCATCGTTACTAACTTCGTCACACTGTACATGGGCACGGACTGAATCAAGAAGTGCACATGATTCTTGTCAATGCCGATCTCGATAAACTTAATCTCATAGCGCTTCTCGATTTCGAGACAGACTTCTCGTAGGACAGCATCGATCTGCTCGTCAAACACAGCCCGTCGATACTTTGCTGGAAATACCAAGTGATAGAGCAAAACGTTACCGTTATGGCTTTTGTGAATGTACTCACTCATCTTGTCATCTTACGCAGCAGAGCGGCGGGGAATGTACCCGCAGAGATTCAAACTCATATCCACAATTTGTTGTTTAATCGCGGGCAGTCGTCCTGGGTAGGAAGGATTGAGCATGAAGGTGTGTCAAGGACGCACCTCCGCTCGACAGCGAAATCGTTGTTTACCCTCTGTGCTTTTACCGTTCTTGACCACCGTTTCATCACTGCGACAATGAGGACACACCACAGAAATCAGTGCCATTGTTTGAGACTCTTATGAGAGAGGTTAAAACAGGTTTCTTGTACATAGTTTAGAGCATCAACAGATCTAAGACACTACCAACCCAGGGCAAACGCATCTAAATTGGGGCAAGAGAGTGGGTGAGATACTGGATTAGAGCGTTTTAGCCAGAGACTCCTAACTGACCATGCC
>NZ_JAMPKN010000058.1:0-16760 GCF_039962155.1 Trichocoleus desertorum AS-A10
AAGGCTTGATCACAGGCTTGCTTGTAGTTTTGGAGGTGTAGGGGATGGAACACCCAGCGCTGGCAATACTCGACGGGTTCTAGCGGTTGGTGCAGGGTGCGACAGATGCCAGAGAGCACGGCCTGAATGTGGGCATCGCGAGACAGGGGCAGAGCAGCAGGGACGAAGTCACAAGAGCAACTAGCAATTTCGACCGCTTCCAAGTCTGACTCCTGGGCACATTCGAGACAATCTGGCTCCCAGGCTTTGCTATCGGACTGGAACTCTAGCTCGTAGTACCAGCCCATCGTAGATCCACCGTATTGCAGTCCCACGATGGTGCCAACTTCCCCGTTGTGCTTGAGCCTGACGGATTGATTGAAGCTGAACTTAGGGAGAGTCCAATCAGGGGGGAGGGTTAGGCTATGCATGGCTTTGCCTCCCGCAGTCCTAGGTCTGCTTCCTTTACGTCTTCGATGCCGCTACTCGTCGGGCTGCTGGGGTCTACCTCGATCAGGTAGGACCAGCCCACCCAGTCGAGGCTATTGGACATCGCCTCAGACATGCGAGGGGTGAAGTATTGCAAGCCGCGAATGATGCCGTAGTTGGGGCCTTGCTCTCCCCACTGCACTTGCTGCCCAAACTGAGACTTGGGCAGGGGTAGGTCGGAGGGGAGTCGGAGCAGGCGAGATGCTGATCTCTGGTTTTGGTGCATCAGGCCACCTCCCCCATTGAGTCACTCAGACGACGGTATTCTTTCTGGTCAATGTGACCTTGGTCGTAGAGTTCGTCATACATCAAGCCGATGACGAGGTTGGAGAGCCAGTTGTCCATGAAGCGCTTGCCTGCTTCTATTGCTGCCTCAACCGAGGGGTAGCAGATGTCATTGCTCATGAACTCGCCTTCTGAGGTCAGTACTTCAAAAGTGAAGCCACCTTGAGCCACCACAGGGCAGAGGTAGTGGGCTTTGTAAACGAGTCCGTAGAAGTGGAGGTATTTAGGCTGAATCAAGGTTGTGGCGCTCATCATCGCTCATACTCCTGCAAGGGCTTGGTTTTGATGGGCAGTAGGCGCTGCATGCCCTTCTCGAAGGACACGTACAGATGCTTGTATTCGTCGTTATTCAAGTGCTGGTGGTCTCGCAGCTCGATCAGCAGTTGCTGCATGGCATGGCTAGGGTTCGCCCGAGTGACGAAGTGCACAGCCGCCTGAATCGCATCAGCGGCAAAGTCATAAGAACTCTGGATGGTGGCAAAGTTCTTGCCTCTGGGATGCTTGGCCTGAGCACTCCAGCCGCCTTTGTCACAGGTGACGCGGATGAGCCAACCACGGTAGGGAAATTCGATGGCATCGTTAGTCATGGCTGTGCTCCCGGTATAGTTGGAACTCTTGAGTCAGGTCAGGCTTGCAGACAGGCTCTTGAGCCAGGGCTGCGGTTTCCTGGGCGATTTTGGCTTCAAACTGGGCTTTACGCTGAAGCTTCTGCTGGATCTCTTGAGCTGGGAGGTTATAGCAGTTGAAGCAGATTTCGCCCCAGTAGGTGCCAGAGTCGCTGTAGAGAGCGGCAATGACGCTAAACGGCTGAGGGCGAGAGTATTCGTCGCAGATGGGGCAAGAGCCGAACTCGACCCAAGCACCCAGACGAGTCAGTCTAAATTGCATGGCTCAGTCCCCCATCACAGAATGAATGGCGGAGTCAAGAATACTGACGTCGTCAGCGGTGTAGACATTGACCATGCGAGTGGTGCCCCCGACAAATTGCTCTCGTTTCTGAGGAGGGCGACCGTGACGAGCACGATAGAAGACAGCGGCAACCTGACCGATTCTGAGCAGTTGCTTGGTGTTGGGGTTGTAGCCCAGGTCGAGGCAGCGGTCTGAGATCGGTACTTCTAATCGTTTGGCTGGCTCTGGCTCTGCTACCTCAGTCAGTAAGGCAGAACTTTCAGGCAGTAGCCGCTCCTGCATGAGCAGATTCATCAACTGATCTTTGAGCAGCATCTTCTGACGGTCATCGAAGCCGCCGAGCTGGTTGCCAATTTCAACTGCTTCCTTGAGCAGAGTGAAGCGATCCGGCGAAGGAAGAGCAGGGGGTTCAGAAGTGGGAGCAAGAGCCGGAATAATGTGCTCTACTGCATCCAACAAAGAAGTTCTGATCGCTTTAGCAATTTCAGAGTCCCGCAGCAGCATGCCGAGACGCAGAGCAGCGCGAGGAGTCCAGATGGTGGCATTCACGCTTTTAGAAGTGAGTGATAAGAGATCACGCACTTCATTGAGAGCTTTACCCTTTAAGGTTTTCAGTCCATCTGCTTCAAACTCATCGCGATAAGTTCTGAGGAGCTGACGAGTATTTTCTGTAGAGACCTCATAGAACTCTGCTACTTGCTCTGTAGTTGCAAGCCCTACTCCTTGCCACAAGGCAAAGAACACAGCTTTAGTTTTGTTCAGTACTTCAGTCGCACGGTCATGGGATACCTGCGCTAGCTGATTATTACGTGCGGATTTAGACTCCACTAACACGGAGTCAGATACGATATTCATGGCTTCACCTGAGCTAAAGGGTTTTAGGTGGAGTGCAGAGGCGATCGCCAAACTTTCGACGGGGCGGCGATCGCTTCAAGCTTTCAATCTAAATGCATTCACTTCCTGCAAGACAAAACCAACTAAGTTAGTAGGCGGGGAATTTAGGAGGTTGGAGCAGGGTTGTTCGGTGCTTGGGTTATTGGGTTATTGGGTTGAGTATCGAGTCAGAAACTAGAGGCGCAGTTTCTGAAGTTTTTGATTCACGCCCTATTTGAGCAATCATCACTCCTCGCCCTCTTTTGCTGCGTCAGACTTGCGATCGCCGCCGTGTTGAATGGTGGGTTCAATCTCTATACCTTGCTGTTCCTCAAGGTATTTAGCAGCAAGCCAATTTAGCAAGGAGCCAATAGACCTACGCTCTTTTTTTGCCTGAGCCTTCAAAGGCTCATACAAATCAGGCTCGATGGTGAAAGTAAACCTTTGCCCCTTCATTTCCCAAGTACAAACCATTTATTACCTCGCTATTATCTGACGACACCATCAGTATAGCTACACCAGACATCAAAGTGTATCAGATTGACATCACTTGATTTTATGGCTTTAGGTGCTTCTCATCAGAACAAGTGATGACGTTTATGCATCAATCTGACATCACTTGATTTATAGTGGAAGTAGAGAAGGCGCTGCCCCTCCAGCCAAGAAGTAAGCAACGCCCTCTCTAAAGCCAACCTATTAAAAGGTCTTAACCACTATGGTATACGCACCCGATCGCGTCGAGTCAATCGCGCCTGTTTTTGCTGAAGAAGAGCGGGGCTCTGGTCGTGTTCAAGCTCAACTGGAACTCGAAACTTATTTAGAAGAGCAAGTCCGTTCGATCGCCCCTGCCAAGATCGACAGCCTCACCATCACCGATGGTTACACCTACCTCTCAGTGATGGATCAAGATCGCCCCATCACCAAGCAGCCCATCCGGTTAATTATCCAGCTCGAAGACTGCCAAGGTAATGAGCGCTTAGTTGATCTGGTCACTAACAACGATCGCTTTGCCTTCATCACCCGGATCATCCGTAACCACTTCGACTCGTGCTGGAAGATTTCTGAAACCTGGACTCCTGAAGACGGCTGCCCCTTCTAAATAAAAAACGATCGCTCCTTTATGTGCGGAAGGGGCGATCGCATTTTTGCCTTTACGAGGCTCTTTCATTCAATCAGCAAAGTTATGGAATTAGATCAGTACCCCAGCGCGATCGGCGCAGCCACCCAAAACAACGACCCCTTCTAAATAAAAAGCGATCGCACCTCCATCTACCCGGAGGGGCGATCGCACTTCATTAACTTACAGAAACTTACAGAGAAATCAGTAATTTCTGCTCTCAGATTACAGCGACTTCGATGGCACTTCAACCGTACCCTCACGCGATCGCTATAGCTGCTCAGGAGAATGGTTCAAAAAAACGATCGCTCTTCCATCTACCCGGAGGGGCGATCGCAACTGCTTCTTAATAATGCTCTTTCATTCAATCAGCAAAGTCATGCAATTAGATCAGTACCCCAGCGCGATCGCTCAGCAGTTCAAGAGAATAGCCACCCGTTCTAGCTAGTCCCAAAAAAACGATCGCTCCTTTGTATGCGGAAGGGGCGATCGCATTGTCTGTTGGAAATAACTTTCCTTGCTCACGTTACCCCGAAAGATTATGGACTTGGATCAGTACCGCCACAGTCTCCTCAGAGAACAGCCACTCTTGCTTAAGAGCCACAAAAAAACGATCGCTCCTGCATCTACCAAGAGGGGCGATCGCTCTAGATCTTCACTTCACAATTCATCAGTTGTATTAAATAATGCCCAGCTGTCCTGGAACTTTAACAGCCTTCCAGCAGCTCCGAAGAATGACTCCCCCGCTCAAGAAAAAGCGATCGTGCCTTGCCCTACAAATGCAGCGATCGCTCTAACAAGGAAATGCGTTCACTTACGTTACAGCGACTTCGATGGCACTTCAACCGTACTCTTACGCGATCAATCTTCTTAATTGATGAACTTAGAACAGCGATACCAAGCCGCGATCGCCTTTGTTTTACTGGTCGTCTTGCTGGCCTCTGGTATTGATGAACCGCAGCCAACCTTACCCCGGTACACACTCCCCTACGGAAGCATTCAACCATGAACCTTAACGAATATCCCCAAGCCATTGCCCAAGCTTCAACTCTCGTCAACGATCTGGAAGCTCAGATCAACCAAACCAAGCGAGTGATCACCGCAATAGAGGGCAGAGTTGATTCTCAAATTGCCTTTGGTGACTTCAAGAACGATCCTCAGCGCAAAGCAGCACGCTTTGATCTGCTCCACGGTGATGCTGACTACCAGGGAGCACTCTATAACCTCGGCCAACTGATTGCAGCTAAAGCCAAGGCAATGGTTGAGCTGGAGCTAATCCGCAATCGATATTCTGTCGCGAAGATTGAAGCCAGAGCTGAGATGGTGAGGCAAATTGCTGCTTTAGATTGCGCTGAATTTGTTGGCTTGTAGTTTCCCCAATTGGGGAAAAGCTCAAAATCCGAACTGTTCGGAATTTGAATGAGAGGCGATCGATGCTCTTGGTTTGAAGATCGGAAATTTTCCGATTTTGAGCAGGGGGCGATCGCTATCTTCAAGTCTCCATAATCCGAAAATTTCGGAATTTGAATGAGATGGGCGATCGCTAGCCATCCCTCAATCTTCCATACTCCACAAATTGCGGATTTTGATAGGGCGATCGCTCCTTCTGACACATCAATCAGACATTGCTAAAACCTAAACGGAGAACAAAGTGGCTAAAGTCAGACCTTGCACTGTATATGGTCTAACCTCATCAAAAGACGGCAAAATCCGCTACATCGGCCAAACCATCAGACCGTTAAAAGTGAGGCTACAAAAGCACATCTTAGAAGCGCAGTCAGATGGACAAACACCAAAGTCAAGATGGATCAGAAAGGTGCTTGAGCAAGGTTATACCATCAACATTTTGCCTCTCAAGGAAAATGCAACTCATCATGAAGACGAAATCAAACTGATTGCTGAGTATAGAGCTAGTGGATACGAGCTTTTGAACTTGGTAGACGGAGGTCAGGGCTGTTTGAATCCATCTCCTGAGCTGAGGACAAAAATGTCAGAGCGATGGAAGAAATATCATGCGAATCCATTAAATAGAAAGTTGCATATCCAGAAGTTACAGCAACAGTGGCAAGATCCCGACTTTCGCGAGCGAGTTCGTACAGCTTTGCTTAAGGTTCTTCAAAGCCCAGAGTATAAAGAGAAGATTAGTCGTAGCTCCCGCCGGATGTATGAGAAGAACCCTGCATTGAGAGAGCAGCGATCGCAGCAGTTCAAAAAGCTGTGGCAAAACCCGGAACATCGCAAAATGATCTCTGAGAAGCAACGCCAGAGAATGAATGAGCCTGAAGTCAAAGCTCGGATGGCGGAATCTCAACAGAAACGATGGTCTGACCCAGCAGCCAGGGAAGCAATATCCAAAAGGATGAAGGGACGCAAATTTTCCCCAGAAACGATCGAGAAGATGCGAGCGGCGGCCAAACGGAGAGTTGAGAATAATCCCGACCATTACAAGGGTGGACACAAGCACTCGGAAGAGTCCAGGCAGAAGATGAAGGAAGTTGCTCAAAAGCGTTGTGCCTTGCCAGAAGGCAAGCAGCAACTAGCAAATGCTCTGAGAAGCCGTTGGGAAAAATATCGAAAAACTAAAGGCAAGTAGCTACCTCCACACAACATCGAGCAGGGTTTCGACCCTGCTTTCTTGTGGGAATTCTGGCGCAGATATTCGGGCTCAATGAGCCACTTTCTTCCCGCTGGTAATGCCGAGGGAAGCCCAGCAAACAGTTATCCCTACGGTCAACATGGCACCCACAAGAATTGCAGACATTCTGGTCCCTGAAATTTGGACCCCATTCATGCAGGAGCGTTCTCGAGAGAAGAGCGCCTTGTTCCAATCTGGCATCATCCGCACCTCTGACGAACTCACTAGCCTAGCTCAAGGCGGTGGCAGCACCATCAACATGCCATTCTTTCAAGACTTGAGTGGCGACTCCGAAATTCTCAGCGATACCAACCCTCTAAGCGTCAACAAGATTACGACTGGCAAGGACATCGCAGTCAAGCATTATCGCGGTAAAGCTTGGGGCAGCAACGACTTGGCTCAAGCATTGTCTGGAACTGACCCGATGGCGGCGATCGCTGACCTAGTTGGTGGTTGGTGGGTGCGTGACATGCAAAAGATGCTGATTTCAACCCTGAAAGGTGTGTTTGCAGCAGCAACCATGTCTACAACTCACGTCCACAACATCGCGATCGAAGATGGTAATGCGGCAACTGATACCAACAAAATCACCGCCGAAACCACGATTGATGCCTTTGACAAGTTGGGCGACGAGATTGGGGCGCTTGAAGCGATCGCCATGCACAGCCGCTTGTATAACTCCCTGCTCAAGCAAAACTTGATTGAGTTTGTGCAGTTCTCTGAGCAAGGTCAGCGAATCAGCACCTATCTAGGCCGCACGGTGATTGTGGATGATGGCATGCCTCGTGTAGCGGGCTCTACCTCTGGCTATAAGTACACCTCCTACTTGTTCGGCACTGGCTCCCTAGCCTTTGGCGAAGGTAACCCCAACGTTCCTGTTGAGACCGATCGTGATTCCCTCCAGGGTGACGACTATCTGGTGAACCGTCGTGAGTTTATCCTCCATCCCGTTGGCGTGAAGTGGAAAGGCACTGCTTCTGGCACCTCACCCACTAATACTGAACTTGCTGTCGGTACCAATTGGGAGCGGGTTTATTCCGAAAAGAATTGCAAAATCGTTGCGCTCACCAGCAACGGGTAGGAGGTCAAGTAATGTCAATCACTGCATTTAATCGGATGCGTCGTCTAGCTGCTGAGCAAGCTCAAAAAGAGCAAGCCGCAGCAGAGCAGGCGATCGCCCCCACTTCCGAGGTTCCACCTCCAACTCCCGAAACTTCTACCTCTGAAGTTCCGCCTACTTCACCCGCTCCCACCGAGCCAACACCCAAGCCCGCCGCACGGAAAGCAAGCTAATGCCATTTGCCTCAACCACTCGCGATCGCGTCATGGGAGCCCTGGAGCTTCCGGTCACTGTCTATTACGTTCAGCGTGTTCAGGATGCTCTGAATCATGCTGAAGTTCATGGTGGCGAAGATGCGGTATCGAGAATTGAAGGCTACCTCGACAAGCACGAGGCTCAAGAATCCGCCTTAGATCAGGGAGCCTCTAGTGCTGGCTTGATCAAGGCAGACGTTCTTGAGTGGGCACCGGGGGGACAAACACAGGGCTACAAGTCAGGTATGGCAAGAACCAGGCGGCAAATTGCAAATGCTTTGTTGCTTAGCAGTCTGGTCCGAGGAAATGGCGTGAGGTTAGTGAGATGACTTCACCGTTTGCGGCGATCGCCAACGCTACTATTACCTTCCAAATCCCTGCTGGAGGTACTGCCACAACCGATGACGTGGGCAACGTCGTAGTTGCGACTGCCCCCTTGGAAGTTGTGGTCTATCTCAAAAAGCTGAACCTACAGTCGGCTTCTCGAATTCGTCCATTACCAGGTTTAGACGACAAATCAACCTATTACGAGGGCTACGCTGTCAGCCCCATGCAATTACCTCCAGAGGTCAAGACTGGGGCAAAAGCTCCAGCAACGCTGGGGAGAGAGTCAGGCTTTTTCCTTCTAAATGAGGTAAATGCCGACTTTGGCTCAAGTGGGATTGGCGCAATTTTAGAGGCCACGACTGGAACCAAAATTGCTGGTTGGTTCATGTTCTGAGTCCGCGAACTACAACCTTTTATTTCAGGCATATCATGAACACCAACAACGCCATACTCAGAACTATTGAGCACAACTCGGAGCGATCGCTGGGACGCAGAGGCGGAACCCGCATCACGACTACCGCAGCCGTAACAGGCAACTTTGGCGCAATCAAAGCTCTTAAGGACACCACAATCAGTGCTGCCACAAGCAATATCACCAACCTAGCTGGTGCTGTCCTGCTAGCTGGGGACGTACTGCCTGGAGTTTTTACTTCTATCGCAATCGCGTCGGGCGGCGATCTCGTTGCCTATAACGCCTAATGTTTACGTTAGGGATTAGGCTAAATTCCCGTCGAGCAAGGGGCTTGGGAGGAAGTGGAATTGTTCAGCCTGCGCAAACGGGTTTAGTAGGCTACTTTGATGTTCCCAATTCTTCTAGAACTGTTAGCCCTGTGACAGGTAAGGTTCCGCAATGGAATACTCTGGCAGGTTCTAGCAATGCAGTTCAGGCAACAGTAGCGGATCAGCCCAAAAACCTTGGTGATGCGTTCTTCTCGGAGGGGCTGAACTCTGGGTGGAGTATTTCAGTTCCTATCGATCGCCGTTCGTTCTCGATCTTCCTGGTAGTTAAAGCGACGGCTCCCGGAGTTCAGCAAATCTTGCTAACAACCGGATCGATTGCTTTTCAAACTCAGTTCAACGGCGGCAAATTTCAGCTATACGATGGGGCAGCATTTGTTGATAGTGGGTTAACCGTTTCGAGCGGCTATCAGTTATACGGCGTCTCCTCTAGTGCTACATCCCTAGATTTCTATGTGGGTAATTTGTCAGCGTCAAGGTCAGCGCTATCGGCGGGAAGTCACACACTCACAAATATGTTCAACTCTGGGGCAGATTTCAGCTTCAGAGGTTACGTGAAAGCAGTCCTAATTTATAATCGCCCGGTTGCGATCGCAGAAGTTAAAGCCTACCTAGATGCAAAGGTTGCTCAAAGCAATCCTGCCTACTCCTTGCCTACTCTCAAGAGAGTGCTGTTTGATGGCAACAGTTTAGTGAGAGGATTTAGGGCTACCAATGCCGACACAAATTTTCCCGGTCAATGCCTAAGCTCCCTAGGATCTGAATGGCATGGTTTCAATTTTGGGGTGGACGGACAAATCACGCCAAACATGACCGCTGACGCAGCAGTTCAAGTCGATTCTCTGAAGAGAGCGGAATTAACAAAAGATGTTGTTGTTGCGTGGGAGGCTACAAACGATTTGTTTTTTGGAGCATCCGCAGCGACCGCTTTCAGCAACCTCAAGGCTTACTGCCAAGCCCGGAAAGCAGCAGGTTTTAAAGTTGTAGTGTTGACTGTTTTACCTCGAAGCTCGGCAGGTACGCCAGCGGGCTACGAAGCCGCAAGGCAGGCACTTAATTCAAGCTTGAGGGCTGATTTTAATGTTGCCTCTGGCTCCACAAATGTCTTACTACCTGCACCAGGGATTGCTTACGCTGACGCACTAGCTGATGTTGCGGCAGACACAAGAATAGGAGATGCAGGAGATGAAGCCAATGCCACATATTACTTTGCTGATTTAGTTCATTTGAATAACACGGGTTATGGAATTGTTGCTGCGATCGCAAAAGATGCGGTTTTAGCTGTTTAGCGCGATCGCTCCTAGACAAATACGGATTTAACTCAATTGTCTTCCTGCTAGGGGTTTAGGGCATATTTGTTTAGACCCTATGCAGACAAAAGCATGAGCATCATCAACAGGCAGCAGCAACTTATTGATCAACTACAAGACCAACTAGAGCAGCGTGGCACTCTTAAGATTTTTCCTGAAGGAGTGCCTGAGGTGGAATCACTTGCGCTTGCCTTATTACGGGCGATCGCTGGCCTCAAGGAGTTGCTATCTATCCCTATGGTTCGAGAGAGTGGGAACCTCACGATTGTGGGCAATGAAGTTGAGCATGTCTTTGACAGTGAAACCTACAAGCTGCTGAGGGACGTTGTCAACATCGGACTAGAATCCCCCGACCAAGCACAGTATCAACTCAATCTAATCGCGAGGATTTTAGGAATAAATGGGAATCAAACTGAACTTGGGCAAGCTGAATGAGGCGATCGCTGAAAGCTTTGAAGCGACGGTAGATGCCTATGCGGAGCAGTGCCAAGTAGAAATCACTTCGGATAAGTGGGACTGGCCTAGAACAACTCATCGACAGAACGGCGAGATTGTGAATTCGCCGAGATCCATCGTTGATACAGGTGAACTACGCGATAGCCAACAGGAGCCCGAATATCTCGACGATAATACCGCTGTGATCGAGTGGACCGCCCCGCATGCCTTAGAGGTACATAACGGCATCGTGGAGAATGGCATTCTCAAACCATCAAGGCCGTGGACGGAGACTGCGTTGCAAGAAATCGACCTAACTCAGGTAATGAGTGAGGAGCTGCGCGATCGCCTCTAACTTTTCCCCAATTGGGGAAACGCCATAAGGGAACGCTGAAACATCCTCAAGCCTTCCCTGCTGTCGTGAATATCAATGAATTAAGAGAAGAACTAGAAACCTTATTGGTGGCTGAACTGGGAACCTACAAGCTCCCAAACAACACAACAACACCTGCCATCTATGTGCTCGACACCGGGGGCAACGTCCCAACCGATTGGAAGGCGAACGGACTAGAGTGCATCATTCGCCGCAGTCCTACCAGCCGCAACACCAACGGCAGCACCTTCGACGGCACACGATTCAACAAGAACTGGCAGATCTATTTGTTGCAGCGCGATACTGGGCCACACACTTTAGAGGCTGCTGTGTCACGGATTGAGCGCTATTTTTCTGGGGTGAGATCGTTTGCCCTACCAGTGGCAGAACAGCGTGGGGTAAAGGAGCAATATTCAGTCCGTATTCCTGATAGTGAAGATTGGGAAGATCGACTTGCTTAAAGAGCAAAAAATAAGCCCCCAGTTGGGGGCTTTGCTTTAGGTCAGGTTGGGCTGATTCTATTCAGCGATCGCAACTTCCTCAACTTCAGCTTCTACTTCTGCGGGTTCTGCCTCAGGTGCAGGTTCCACTTCAGGAGATGCTTCAACAGGTTGCTCTACGAGTTGAGATGCAACGGGAGCGGACAGTTGAGCGATCGCATCATTCAACTTGTCAATCTTCTGTGCTAACTCCGTGAGAGCAGCATCAGAGCCTTCAATCAACTGAGTATCCTTCTCCTGAATTAGTGCTTCGGCAGCTTCTAGATCAGCTTCTAGGCGTGCAATGTACTGGTCTTTTTCGACTAGTTTTTCGTTTTGGTTGGCGATCGCGAGATCTCGTTGACGAATCACATTGCCGAGCTGAGAAACGCTAGCGGTCAGGCCATCAAGAGCTTGGGATAGGAAAACGGCGTTAGCCATAGTTTGTCCTCGTTGTCCTTGTAAGAATCGCCTCAGCATTCCTACCAATGTAGGAACTATCGCTCCGATCAATATCCAGATCTGGAGCACTTCCATATATGCCCAAGAAATTTCAGACGGGCGCTGGCGACAAAATCAAAGTATTTGTTGCTTTGCTGCCTTTAGGCGATCGCACCGAACCCGTCAACGTAACCGTTACAACTGGCTCAGGCGGCATCACTGCTAGTTCTACTTCTCTCGCTGTCGCTGCTCTATCAGGGGGGATCGCGGCTTGATGATAGGTCATTGAAACTCTTAGTATTTAGAAGAATAGTGGCTTAAAACTAATTCACCTCTAGGCCTTTGCCCATAAAAGTTTGAGGGTTTAAGCTCGAAGATAAATTATTTCTTAATTGAAGTCCTACTTTAAGAAAATCTAGCCATAAAAAAGCCTCCGGTTCGACTGAATCTGGAGGCTAAATGTTGTTGATTTGGCTTCTTAAATTATGAACTCAGCGATCGCTTTAGGGAAGTAAAGAGGGGTAAAGTGGGTGAAGCATTTAAGTTTCGTAGCTTCGGCTTCTGGTTGAGATCAGGCTGTTCCAGCCAAGAAGACCGGTTGAATGACTAGATTATTTCCTATATCGCAAAAAGACCGATTGAATGACTGGAATATTTCTTAGCCGATCCATATTCTTAACTAGATAGAGTGCTGTTGCCGCAAGGAATGAGTAAGGAATCAGTACTGCCAAGACTTGCTCAATTACTGCTGTGTTTTTGATTCCAATCAAATTTATGCCAAACCAAGGTGCAGCAACTGAAAGTATGCCGATCACAAAGAATGACACCATTGATGGCCCAAACATTTCATCGCGGGGTAATTGTCCTGTCCAGAGAGCAGTCTCCCAGTTCATCACAAACCGCCCAAGCTTTTTATTAATACGAGCCTCTACATCTGCTGCCAAGAAGTAGCCCACTCGATGAGCCCGCATAGCTTCTCCAGCCCAAGACAATAGTATGAAGATACAAATCAATGGAATTGCACCGGAGAAGACAGCATAGATTATGGTTCTGCTTTCTTCTGGCTTTTCAATAGTGAGAGAACCAGCAACCAGTGCAGCGATTGCTGTTAAGCCTAATAGTGTAATTTGAGTTCGGTTATTGAGAGTTTGCAAGCTCTCCTCTCGGAGAGTTTCATACTGTGTAATTAATGCACCTAATTCAGCGGCATCTCTCTCATCCCAATCACGGTGTCTATCGCCCTCTTCAAGGCGAGCTGATAGGTTTGCCATTCTGGCATAGTCACTACGCCTACGTTCTGCAAACAGTGACAAAAGCCTTTGTAACTCAACTTCATCTACTTCCGTTGAGAGGTCGAAATCATGGGACTCATGTGAGCCTGGAGGCTCAGTAGAAGGAGAAGCGGTGGTTGAGCTAGGCGCGTTGGGATCGCTCATGGCTTGGTCAGGACTTCCAGTGGGATCTTTCGAGCTAGGCGCGTTGGGATCGCTCATGGCTTGGTCAGGACTTCCAGTGGGATCTTTCGTCATAACTCGCTTTCTCCAGTTAATCTTGAACGATTGCTCCTGCCAGGAAACTATCAGCCTCAATAGTTTACCTGCCATAGCTTCCCACTAAAAACCTAATTCTGCTTCACTTAAATTCTCTCGATTAGCGACCGCTCAGAAGAAAGTAAGAGGGGCGATCGCCCCACTGATTAAGCCCTCTCAGTAGAGCGATCGCCTTACCTATAAAGTGCCCACATACCTTACTGAAGGCTCTTTTTGCTGTTGTTGTGGCTGAGAGAATCGTTGCTGGAGCGATCGCAATTTTGGCTCCTAAAAGGCAGCGGTTCTATCAGCTCAGAGCATCTTCAACGGAGCCGTTTGTTTGAGATGCGGTCCAAGGGCTCTCTCGTCTGGCGGGTTCCCTTGCGATCGCTCTTAAAGGACAGGGTGAGGGTAATGTAGCTTCCAACTCCCACTTTGGCGAGGTCAGCAAAAGTGTGGCGAATATCCTTATCAACACAGGCCAGGGCAAATAAACCGGACCCCAGACCTATGACGACGAAGGAAAGCATATCATTCTTGCTGAAGGGGCGGCACTGCTTGCGTTGAGACATGACTCAAACCTCTTAACTAAATTGCTTGAATTCACTATCTCAAGCGGGTTTGAGAGCTTGCGATCGGACTTAGCCTGACTTGGCAGACTTAGCCTGACTTTTCTACAGCGCTGCGATTAGACTAGCTGTGGAAGTTTGAAATGTAACCGATGCAACCCTTACCTCGTGACTTTCTGACTGAAATGGCTCGCAAGTATAGCTTGTCCCCTGAGCAGGAAGAAGTTTTTGTGGAGCGATATAGCAGAGATGAGGAAAAGGAAAGCGATGTTGCAGTTGCTCAATTGCTCAAGATTGCCGACAGTACTTTCCGCAGTCGGATGACCGGGGTGTACAAAAAGTTCAGCATTGCGGGGCAAGGAAGGGGAAAGTCTTATCGACTCTGGGCATTTTTGAATCGAGCGCTTCAGCAGAGTGACCCAGCCGCAATCAAGCAAGTTCAACACCAGAATATTGATCAGCAAGTTCAGAGCCTCCGCCAGGTACTGCACTCCCTGATTCAACAACGGTGTAGCACCATGCGAGTGCTGAATATGGAACAACCGATCGGCCTGGGAGAAATCTATACCGATGTCAACATCCTGGAAAAACTAACTGCGAATCGACGATTGGAGGTCACAGAACTGCTAGAAGCGTGCCTGATTCAAAACTCGAAGGATTTTGACCGTTTTGGATTGGGGCGAGTAACCGAAAAGCGGGTACCTGGTCTAGAAGCAGTTCGACGGCATAATCGATTGATGGTTCTTGGGAGGCCAGGGGCTGGAAAAACAACGTTTCTCAAGTATCTGGCGATCCAATGTATTGAAGGCACTGATTTTGCAACTCAAGTCCCTTTCTTCGTCACCTTGAAGGAGTTCGCAGAGTCTGGAGGGCAGCCAAGCTTACTGGAGTGCTTGGAGCAACTAGTATCAGACCAAAGCATTAGCTCGTTAAGGGATGCACTCGAAGCCGGAAGAGTATTGGTTTTGCTGGATGGCTTAGATGAGGTTCAAGGACAAGATAGTAGCCGAGTGATTCGGCAAATTCGGGGATTTGCAGAGCGGTTTCACACAAGCCAGATCATTGTTACCTGCCGGATTGCAGCCAAATCTTACACGTTTGAGCAGTTTACCGAAGTCGAGGTTGCTGATTTTGATGAACCCCAGGTCAGGACTTTTGTGCAGAAATGGTTTCAATCCAAAAAGCCAGAAAGAGCAGCGAAGTTTCTACAGCGTTTAGAAGAAAATCAACCGACTAAGGAACTGGCAAATAATCCCCTGCTACTTACGTTGCTGTGCTTGATCTTTGAGGAGAAAGGGAAGTTCAAGGCCAATCGCTCAGAGCTGTACGAGGAAGGACTGGAGTTGCTGCTTGAAAGGTGGGACAACAAACGTGAAATTGAGCGAGACCAGATTTACAAAGAACTCTCGATTCGCCGGAAGGAAGATTTGCTAAGCAAGCTAGCACTGGCAACGTTTGAAACTGGCAACTATTTCTTTAAGCGTCGGGAAGCTGAGGAGCAAATCCAAATATACATTCGTAACCTGCCGGATTCGCAAGCCAATCCAGATGCTTTAGAGGTGGATAGCAAGAAGGTTTTGCGCTCCATCGAAGCGCAGCATGGGCTTTTGACTGAGCGTGCTGTTGATGTGTACTCCTTCTCCCATCTGACGTTTCACGAATACTTTGTAGCCCGTGAAATTAAAGAGACCAATCAGTTAAAGATTCTGGTCAAGTACGTCACTGATAAACGCTGGCGGGAGGTATTTCTGCTGACGGCAGGAATGCTGCGATGTGCTGACGAGCTAGCACAGTTGATGAAACGGCAGATTGACTCCCTCCTGGCAACTGATCCCCACCTACAAGATTTTCTTCACTGGGTGCATCAAAAATCCCAGTCAGTGGATACCCCCTACAAACCCGCTGCTATCCGCGCCTTCTACTTTTCTCAAGCCCACAATTTCCCCCGCCGCACCCGCGCCCGCACCCGCGCCCGCGCCCGCGACCGCGCCCGCACCGTCACCCTCACCTACGACCGCGCCCGCACCCTCGACCGCACCCTCGACCGCACCCTCGACCGCACCCTCGACCGCACCCTCGACCGCACCCTCGACCTCGACCTCGACCTCGACCTCGACCGCACCCTCGACCACACCCTCGCCCTCGCCCGCATCCTCGCCCGCAATCCCGACCTCGCCATCGCCCTCGCCCGCCACCCCGACCTCGACCTCGACCGCGCCTGTACCCTCGATCGCGAATTACAGCTGATGCTCCAGCAGCTTCAAGAGCAGCTACCAAACTGTGAAGATTGGGCTGCTTTGCAGCAGTGGTGGAAAGCCAACGGTCAAGACTGGACTGAACAACTAAGAACTGTGATGGTCAAGTACCGCAATATTGGTCATGATTGGCAATTTAGTAATAACCAAAAGAATTTGCTCCAACGGTACTACGACGCAAATCTTCTCCTAGTGGATTGCCTTAACAGCGATTGCTACATCAGTTGGGAGGTGCGGGAGGAGATTGAGGCAACCTTGCTTTCGCCAGTGAGTCAGCAAGGGATGAGAAATGAGGAGTAATTCTGGGCAACTGGCGCGATCGCACGCTAATTCGATGCTTCGGTCAGTTTTCCGAATTTTGGAAAAGCAGAAGGAGCGATCGCTGCTGTGATTCTTAATTGAGCAAACTTCGATATTCAGAAAATTTCTGATTCTGAATATGACAAGGGGCGATCGCGCTACCAAGTCTTTGCCCCCCTTAGTCGTGCGATCGCCTTACCTCTAAGGTGCCCAATCGTGCCCCATGAAGATCCCTTGAAGTGCCGTTGTTAGTGCTGGTTGGGGTGGTTTTCGTGAGTGGGCTAGGTGCTGGGATGCTTGGTAGAGGGGGTGATCGGATTTTTGAATTGGTTTGAATTGGGCTTTTTGGGCCTTGATCCCGTGTAGGTAGGGTTTGAGTCAAAAGGGGCCAATTCAAAAGTTG